>JAGLZV010000019.1 GCA_023131215.1 Candidatus Methanophagales archaeon
TATTGATTTTGCAATGAGGTCGGCGAAAAATGCGAAGTATGAATGAGATATTAAAGTTGGTGTGCACGTTTTTAAATGAAGAGAAGGTAGTGTATGTTGTAGTTCGAGGTTTAGCAGTTCTGTTTTACGGTATTCCCCGCACGACGATGGATATAGACATAATAATCAAGATGAATATGGGTGAGATAAAACGATTCGTAGAATTTCTGAAAGAAAATGACTTTTTTGCAGATGAAGAGGATATAAAAGCAGCATTTGAGGAGAAGTCCCATGCCACGATAGAAGATAAATCTACAATGGTAAGATTAGATATAAAAGGAATTTACAGTGAAAATGATCGGATAACGCTGGAAAGGAGAGGGAAAGTAAGTTTTGCGGATTTTGTGTTTTATGTCGCATCACCCGAAGACCTCATTGCGAACAAACTGCTATTTGGAAGCGAGCAGGACGTGAAAGATGCCGAAGGCATTTATGCTCGGCAGTTTGAAAACATGGACATGGCGTATTTAGAGGAGAGGTGTGAGAGGTTAGAAGTTTACGAGGAGTTTTTGACGATGAAAAAGGGAGTTGAAAGAAGAATGAAAGAGTTTTTGGTTAGCTAACCACAAATTAAATACCGAAAACTATTTTAAGTAAAATAGGAATTGTTTGATAGAAGATGAAAAAAGGAAAAGTAGTGGGATTGGAAGGTTCTTTTGCAGTTGCCGAAGCAGTTAGAATGGCAAACGCAGATGTTATCGCAGCATATCCGATTACTCCGCAGACACACATTGTAGAAAGATTATCAGAACTGGTAGCAGATGGCGAGTTGGATGCAGAGTTTATATGCGTTGAGAGTGAGCATACCGCGATGAGCGCATGTGTGGGGGCATCGGCAGCAGGAGCAAGAGTTTTTACATGCACTGCGGGTCAGGGCTTGGAATTGATGCACGAGGTGTTGTACATACCGTCTTCGATGAGGCTGCCTGTGGTTGCGGTGATAGCGAACAGAGCATTATCCGCTCCTCTTACCGTCTGGTGTGACCATTCAGATGTGATGGCGATTCGAGATATAGGATGGATACAGATGTTTGCAGAGAACAACCAGCAGGCATTCGACCTCACGCTGTGCGCATACCGGATAGCAGAGGATAATGAAGTTCTGTTCCCTACGATGGTTCACCTTGATGGATTTTATCTCTCGCACGTAATCGAGGACATGGTTCTGCCGGACGAGGAGGATGTAACAGGTTTTATTCCGGAATATAAGTATCCTTTCACGTTAGACCCGGACAAGCCGGTGAGTATGGGTTGTTATGGTCCACCGTTTATATATCCAGAGACGAAGCGCGCGCAGGAAGTCGCATTTGAGAATACGAGACCGAAAATATTGGGAACATGGAAAGAATTTGGAGACACTTTCGGGCGATATTACTCCCCGGTTGAGAAATACAAAATGGAAGATGCGAAAATTGCGCTATTAACAATGGGAAGCTGCAGTGAGACTGCAATGCTCGCGATAGATGAAATGAGAGAAGAGGGAAAAGATGTGGGATTAATAAGATTGCGATTGTGGCGACCTTTTCCATTCAAGGAGTTCAGAGATGCGGTAAAGGATATCGAGCTTCTCGTGGTGTTGGACCGATGCATATCCTTTGGAATGGGAGGCCCGGTTTGCTCAGAGGTGAAATCGGCATTGTATGATAAGAGGGAAAGACCTAATATCGTGGGGTTTATCGGAGGACTTGGAGGTAGGGACATACCGATAGAAGGGTTTAAGTCTCTGATACAGAGAGCATTGGAGAAAGTGAAAGCGATAGAGCGGGGAGAAGAAATCGAAACGGAAATGATAGGAATAAGGGAATAAGGAGGGATAGAGATGGAGAAAGAAGAAGAGGAATTGTTTGTGCCGAGGCTGGTTACAACCGAAGAGAACTTCGCTCGCGGGCATCGCGCCTGTATAGGCTGTGGAGAGGCTCTTGCGGTTAGGCATGTGTGTAAAGCGCTGGGAAAGAATGTGATAATCGTTACCGCTACGGGATGTATAGAGATTATTTCATCGTTGTTACCACAAACTTCATGGCGAGTCCCCTGGATTCATACGTTATTTGAAAATGTTGCCGCAGTGGTGTCTGGTATAGAATCAGCGTATAAAGCGAGGGTGAGAAAAGGCAAAATTCCTGATAAGGAAGTGAAATTTGTCGGGTTTGCCGGTGACGGTGCTACTTCAGATATAGGACTGCAAGCATTGTCGGGTGCTATGGAGCGCGGACATAATTTTCTTTACTGCTGCTTTGATAACGAAGCTTATATGAACACGGGAATTCAAAGGTCTTCTTCCACTCCTTATGGTGCATGGACGACGACTGCGCCTGTGGGAAAGAAAAGCATAGGACAAGCGACATGGAAGAAGAACATGCCGGAAATTGCAGTTGCGCATAAGATACCTTATGTGGCGACGGCTTGCCCTTCGTATCCCTTCGATTTAATGGACAAAGTGAAAAAAGGAGCGGAAATCGAAGGACCTGCTTACATTCATATATTCTCTCCATGTCCTACGGGCTGGAGGTATCCCACAAATCTCACGATAGAAATGGGTCGGTTGGCAGTGGAGGCCGGTGTTTTTCCTCTTTATGAAGTGATTAATGGAGAATACCGGTTGAGTTTTGATTTCCCGGAGTTGAAACCCGTGCGCGAGTATATGAAAGAGCAAAGGAGGTTCAGACATCTTACAGATGATATTATAGAGAAAATACAGGCGAGGGTAGAGGAGGAGTATTTCAGGTTGAGAGAGAAGGCGGGAGTGAAGTAAAATGGCAAGAGAAACAAATGCAACTGAGTTGGAAACGGAAGAGCGGAAATATGTGCGATTGCCGACTTTTTTAGAGCAGGGGTTTTCAGAGTTGAAAAGCGAAGTGGTAGATAAAAGAATTTGCAGCCTTTGCGGTACCTGTGCGGCATTTTGCAATAAGATAAAAATAAAAGAAAGTGGTGAAAATGAACCCAAGCCTGTGTTAGTCGAAGAATACGATACGATATGTGGGATATGCTATGCTTTCTGCCCCAGAACTTTTTTGCCATTATCTGAAATAGAGAAGAGAATATTTGGAGGAGAGGAAAGGAAGAGAGCGGATGGAGATGTTCTTGGTGTCTATCGAGATTGTTATGCGGTTCGGTCAAAAAGAGAGGATATAATAAAAAAGGGGCAGGATGGCGGTGCAGTTACCTCTTTGCTTGCGTATGCACTTGAAAAAGGCATAATAGATTGTGCGGTGATTACAACCTCGGATAACCATTGGAAGCCAGTAACGAAGGTTGCAAAGAATTACGAGGAGTTGAAGGAAGGTGCAGGCACGAAATATACTGTTTATCCAAGTGTAGTGGGTATTAGGGAAGCGATGGAGGAAGGGTATGCAGATATAGGGTTCGTAGGGCTTCCATGTCAAATACAGGGTTTGAGAAAAGTCCAAACTGCTGAGCAGCCGTATGAAGTGGGAAAAGAGCGCATAAAATTGTTGATAGGTTTGTTCTGCATGGAGAATTTCAAGGAAGAGCTGTTGGATTTCGTGAAGGAGAAGGTGAGTTTTGATTTAGAAGGAGTGAAGAAGTTCGACATAAAGGGAAAAGAGCTCTTGGTTTACGATGAAGAAGGTAAAGTTCATGCTATCGCATTAGACGAGATAAAGGGGTATGAGAGCGAAGGATGCTCTGTTTGCATGGATTATACCGCTGAGCTTGCTGATATTTCTGTGGGGTCGGTGGGCTCTGAAGACGGGTGGTCAACGGTTTTCGCTCGCACAGAAAAAGGAGAGGAGACGGTTAAAGGTGCATTGGAAGAAGGGTACATTGAAGCGAAAGAAATGGAGGAGAAAGGGTTGGGATTGATACGGAGGTTGGGAGAGAGTAAGAGGATAAGAACAGACAGTGAAAAATGAAAAGCGCAAAGTGCAAAAGTCAAAATTTTGCATTTAATTACTCAAAGCCCACAGGATATTGAGTAATTACCTTTCCACACTCAGGACATTTATTTTCAGCCGTTATGCGATAACTAACTATGTCAAAACTGTATCGCTTGATTAACAGTGCACCGCAA
Organism: Candidatus Methanophagales archaeon; assembly: GCA_023131215.1. Taxonomy (GTDB): domain Archaea; phylum Halobacteriota; class Syntropharchaeia; order Alkanophagales; family Methanospirareceae; genus JAGXOS01. Next base: position 4,073 of record JAGLZV010000019.1, read on the forward strand.
CGTGGACAATAAGTATTTTCATAAGGATGCCCGGGAACATTGCCAATGTAAACATAATTCAAACCCTCTTCTTTTCCTATTTCCCACGCACGTTCCAGTATTTCAACAGGCGTTCTTCCTTTATAAAGACCAAATTCAAGCGCCCTGTAAGCCGGATAATACTGTGTTACATGCCATGGTGTGTTTTCCCCGGTGTCTTTCCTAATTCTTGAAGCTATGCTCCTCACGCATTCCTCATCATCGTTCACACCCGGTATAATGAGCGTTGTAATTTCAATATGAACTCCCTTTCTCTTCGCTTCCTTTATATTCCGCCATACTTTCTCCACGTCAGCACCACAATATTTCCTCACCGCTTCCTCACAGCCCTTTACATCCACATTCATCGCATCTAACCCATGCTCCACCAGCAATCTTAGCGCTTCAGCGCTCATGTAGCCGTTCGTTACGTATGTATTATAGTAGCCCTCTTTTTTAGCGAGTTCAAAAACATCGAGTGAGTATTCGAAAAGCAAAGTGGGTTCGTTAAAGGATATAGAAGTCCCCTGACACCCTGTCCCTTTCACCATTCGCACGAGTTTCTCTGGCGAAATATAATTATTCCTCGCTGGATTTGGAACGGATTTGCTAATGTCCCAATTCTGACACCAGGGGCAGGAGAAATTGCATGAGTAACTTCCTACTGTTAATGCCTTGCTGCCGGGGAAGAAATGGAAAAAAGGTTTCTTCTCTATTGGATTAGCACTTATAGAGGAAATATCACCATATTCCAGGGTGTAGAGTTTTCCATCAATATTCATCCGTGTTTTACAGAATCCCAACTTGCCTGTATTAATTTTGCAGAACCTTTCACAGGTTCTGCATCTCACTTTCTTCTTCCCATCCTCGAACTCGGATTCGAGTTCGAGTTGCTCGTACAACAAAGCCTCTTTTATACAGGGATTTTCTCGAATAGATGTTTTTTCCTCTTCCCTGCCTTCAATCGGTTTTAAAAGAGCCATAGTAGGTTTTCATCTTACTTGTTAAAGTTTTCTTAAAAGTTTATTGCGAACCATTTTTTGATTTCTTTGGTAAAGCTTTCTTTTTAAAGAAAGGTTTACTATCAAGCTATAAAAATACGAAAAATAAATCGTAAGAAATGCATTACATAATCGCAGAGAAGGGGACAACAGCGAGAAAAATCGCTTCGATTCTATCGAATGGCAAAGCTAAGAAGAAAAAGATAGGAAACATAGATGCGTATGAGTTTGATGGAAAAGTGGTTGTAGGACTAAGCGGGCATATAATTCAATGGGATGTCCCAAAAGCATATAAAAATTGGAGCATAACAAACGCTTATAAGTTAATAGCTGCGGATTTAGTAGTGGTTCCGATAAAAAAAGAAGTGGTTAAAGCATTGCAGCAGATAGCGAGAGATGCTGATGCAATTACCCTGGCAACGGATTACGACCGCGAAGGAGAGTTAATAGGTGTTGAAGCTCTCCGCCTTATCAAAAAAATAAAACCTGATGTGAAAGTTGACAGGATGCGATACAGTGCGATAACCGAGAAGGACATAAAAGAAAGCTTCGCGGCAAGAAGTGAAGTTGATTATAACTTGGCGGCATCAGCCGAAGCGAGACAGATAATAGACTTGATATGGGGAGCATCTCTGACAGTGTTTGTTTCTTTATCTGCGAATCATGTGGGTGACGACTTCTTTTCCGTTGGACGTGTGCAATCTCCGACACTTGCGTTGCTGGTGGAGAAGGAGAAGGAAATAGCGAAATTCGTCCCCCGTAAGTTCTGGGAGCTGCATGCGAAATTAAAGACGGAAAAGGGCGAAATATTCGATGTAACGCATGAAAAGCGTAAATTTTGGGAAATAGAAGAAGCATATGAGCGAAAAGCGAGAATAGAATCAGCTAAGAGCGGAATTGTTCGTGACGTGAAGACGAAGTTGCGGGTTGATAAGCCACCCGCTCCTTTCGATACAACCGGGTTCATAAGAGCTGCTTCTTCTATCGGATACACACCGAGGAGATCGATGAATATCGCACAGAGCCTATATCTCAAGGGACTCATCTCGTATCATCGCACTGATAATACCACATATCCCGACACGCTAGATTTGAAGGCGTTAGTAAAAATGTTTCACGAGCACGAAGAATTTGGTGAACATGCCAAACTACTATTAAAGAAGAAGAAATTAAAGCCAACAGCAGGTAAAAAGAAAACTACTGACCATCCACCTATACATCCCGTCTCGGAAGCATCCAAAGAGAAGCTTGGCAAGGATGAGTGGAAGGTCTATGAACTCGTAGTAAGGAGATTTTTAGCTACGCTTTCTGATGCCGCAAAATGGGAAGATACAGATGTAAAGATAGAGATAGGAGGAGAGCCATTGGAGGCGAAAGGGAAAGAATTGAAGGAGCAGGGATTCCTCGCGGTATATCCGTACCAGAAGAAAGAGGAATTGACATTACCGAAATTAAAAGAGGGAGATAAAGTAATAGTTGAGGATTTAGAGATGGCAGATAAGGAAACAAAGCCACCGAACAGGATTTCACAAGCAGGATTAATAAAAAAGATGGAAGATTTGGGGCTTGGCACGAAGAGCACGCGACATGAGATAATAGGGAAGTTGTATGACCGCGCATACGTGCAGGGCAACCCCGCTAAACCCACTGAAAAGGCATTCGCTCTTATTGATTCCTTAGAGAAATATGCTGCGGTGATAACGAAGCCGGAGATGACAGGAACGTTAGAGCAGGAAATGGACGGGATAAGTGAAGGAAAGCGAAAAAAGAAGGAAGTTGCGGATGATTCAAGAAAGATGTTGAGTGATGTGTTCAAGGAGATGATGGAGAACCGCGAGGAAATAGCGAAATCACTTAAAGAAACTATGAAGGGTGATAAAATCGTGGGAACATGCCCGGAATGTGGTGCGGATCTTTTTTGGATGACTTCCAAACGCAGGAAAAGATTTGTGGGCTGCAGCAATTTCCCCACCTGTAGTTTCTCTTTGCCACTGCCAACAGGCGGGAGACTGATTGTGACCAATGATAAATGCGATACACATCCTTCTCTGTTTAAGTTAAAAATAATGAAAAAGGGAAAGCGCACGTGGGATTTCGGCTGCCCGTATTGCAATTTCTTGCAGTGGAAGGAAAAGGAAAAGGATGAAAAGAAATAAATGCTCTACCATCAAATCAAATCAATAATCTCATCCCGCACATAATTTATGAAATCATCCCGTGTAGCCTTGCTGAAAATTGTTACAACACCGTTTCTTGTTACCCCTACCACCGTTCCATGCCGTTTAGACTTCAATACGATATACCATATTTTCCCATGCTTCAAATGGTCTACGTACATGGACGTATTCCCCAAAGCAGAGCCATATAAAGACAGTTTTTTAATATTCGGCAGGTCTACATCGTCAAAGAAAATTACTTTTGTATCCTCGAAGTTGTCTTCGTGAAAACGCTCAAATCGAGCAGGCTCAATCCTCACTTCCACTATCTTCCCGGTCGTTATGAAAAGTATTTTGCTCAACTGATTGGCGATATTATTCGCCCTCGCTTTCTTTTCCATAATCGTCAGAACAATCCTACCTTTTTGCTCTTGCTCTTGCTTTTGCTCTTGCTCAACGAAGAAAAAAGGAGCTTCGGACGTGGTTGGCATGCGCACTCGCTCACCATGATGATAAACATCCAGAAGCTGGTCTTGAATGAAAGTTCCATGCAAGGAATCCCCAATTAAACGCAAGTCCTTTATCTCGGTAATCAAACTTATATCTTTGTCGTTCTCTTTCAATTTCTCTTCAGATTTAAAACCTTTCAGCTTAGCAGCTATCTTTTGCAAATCTACATCAACATCTTCTTCAACCAGGAATAATTTTCCCGCTAAGACCATGTCCTATGTTCTATAATTGATTGGCAGGTAAGTTTAATAAAGCATTCTATTCTCAGACATGGTTATATGAAAGTTCCTCTTTCTCTACCTCAATCTCGGTATGATTTTATCAAATAGGAAAATTTCGTGATGCCATAAAAGTAAAGTTTAACAACCCAAAAACACATTAATAAAATTATCTGAACTCATAAAATGCCCAAATTAACCGCCCAAGAAAGTACCAGCATCTGGCTGAAAGAAATAATCTTAGAAAATTTCATGTCCTACGAATATGCGAGAATACCGCTAAAACCCGGACTTAATCTGATTTCAGGTCCAAATGGAGCGGGAAAGTCATCTATTCTATTGGCGATTTCCGTTGCGTTAGGTCAGATATACACGGAGAGGAGCAAAAGGCTGAGGGATTTGATAAGGCGAGGCGAGGAAATTGCAAGAATTACTTTAGTATTTGATAACGAAGAAACGAACGGAAGAAGACCAATCAGTTTCTCAGACGCCGATACTTTCATGCTGTCGAGATATCTGAAGAACGATGGGAACTACTGGTGGGAAGCGGATTATAAGCAGATAAGCTACGAAGAAGTTGCCAGGCTGTTCAAAGGTTTTGGGCTTGACCCAAATAATATGCTGATAATCATGCATCAAAACACAATGGAACAATTCTGCTTGACGGCGCCGCAAGAGAAGCTAAAGCTTTTAGAAGAGGCTGTTGGCTTCAGCGCATATCGGGAAAAAGTGATAGAGGCGAAGCACCGGCTTGAATCAATCATAAGCGAAGACGAATCTATTTCTGAATTGCTTGGAAGAGCAAAAGAGAGCCTTGGTTACTGGAAAGAAATGCATGAGAAGTATTTGCTGAGAGAGGAGTTGGAGGAGAGAAGAAGCTGGTTGAAAAGAGAAGCGATATGGGCACGGGTGATAAAACAAGAAGTGGCGTTACAAATGCTTGAAGAACGGCTTAAAGTGAAGGAACATTCGCTCGAATCAAACTTAGTTGAGATGGAGGACACAAAAGAAAAGATAAAAACGTGGCGAAAAAAACTCGACTCATGGAAAATCAACTCTAAGGAATCTTTTTATGAGCTTTTGCACTTAGAGAAGGAAGAGACGAGATTTGAGAGCTTGATTGAGCATCTAAAAGAAAACGAACGGATTTTCCGCGGGCTTGGGAAGAATGAAGGGGTGGAGAAAATAGGGGAAAGACTGAAAGAAGCTCTTAAGAGGAAGAAAGAATTAAAAAAGGAAATAAACAAGATACAAAGTGAACTCGGAGCTTTTGAAAGAAGTCAGGAATCGGATCTGGAATCTTATATAAGCTATCGAGTAAAGGAAGAAGTCATGAGGTTTAAGAGAGACATGCTCGAAGCTGATATAAAAACAATTAAGGTGGAGATGGAGAAAGTGAACCAAAAGTTGGCGGATTTACTACCCCAGAAGAAAAAAGCTGGTGAGAGAATAGAAACCGAAAGAAAACAAAGCGAAATAGAGAATGAAATGAGTTTGGTAGGTGCGAAAATCGAAGCGCTGGGCGAGATACCGGAAGAGACAGAAGAGATATACTCGAATTATTCACGGTTGTTTGAGGAATTGAAAGAAAAATCGAAGATAGTAGCGGCGAATAAACGAGAAGGGCTGAAAGAACTCGATGCGAGGAAGAAAATCTGGCGTAAGGCGATAACCGACCTTTTAGATTCTATCAACAGTTCTTTTCAGCAAATTCTATCCGGCATAGGCGCTTCTGGTTTAGCACGGCTGGTCGATGTTGAGGATGGTGATGGTGATGGTGCAGAGGATATAGAAAATGCGGGTTTAGAACTTTTTGTTGGGTTCAGTGGCTCTCCGCCTGTTCTGTTTGATTACTATACGCAAAGTGGTGGAGAGAAGACAGCCTCGGTAATGGCATTTCTTTTGTCAATCCAGCAATTGCTTCGGTCTCCTTTCAGGGCGGTGGACGAATTCGATTTGCACATGGACCCGAGGAATCGAGAAGAGATATACAAGATGATGATTTCGTCAATGAAAGAATCTGAATGCTTGCTGATTACACCAAGTCAACTAACCGTAACCGACCCAAGTGTTCATATAATAGTGGTGCAAAAGGCATATGGGAAATCGGGGGTAAGAGAGGTTAAATGAAACTCGACGAGCTATTCAGGCAGATAAACTTTTGCAAAACCATACAAAAAGAAGGAACAGACCCATTTGACTTAGACGTCAAAAAGTTTCTTGAAACGCTGAAACAGTATCTCAAAAAGTGGAAACGCTTGGACGACCTGCTTTTAGATGCAGAAGCGATATCTGAGTTAGCGAAGATAATCGAATTGCAAGGTAAGTGGATAAGAGACCGCTCCTCCTCATTCTATATAGACCCCGTTTTAATGGAACTCAAACTAAAAATGCTGGAACCAGCTCAGTTAGCAAATGCATTCTTTGAATCCTGGCATCCTATTATATCAATGGATAGAATTACCGCAAAGAGGTTAAAAGAGGGACTGGATTACTGGAACGCTCTGTTACCGTTTAGTGAGAGGAAGGAAGAATTTCCGCTTCCGTCAATACCTGAAACGTTTGCGTTCGACATCGAGGATTTAATTGATTTGAACATCTTATCCAGGACAGAGTTCGAGGACTCAATAAAAGCGGTTTTAAAAGACCTTGAAGCACGAGGCAGAATCGAATATCACGATTTTATTTATGACGATGAATTTGAAGACAGTGTTAAAAAGGCTTATCTGACGAGTTACCTGGTAAGCGAAGGAAAGGCGGAGCTCGATATAAATCCATTAGAAGAAGAAGTTTTTATTTCTCCGAATAAAGTCAATGCAAAAGCAAACACTGGAGAGGTCAGGTCTATCCCAATTTCGTTAAGCTATGAGGATTGGATGAGATGGAAGAGGAAACAGAAACAGAAGAGGAATTAAGGACACGGACAGAAAAGAAGGTGAAGAAGGCAGCCCAGTTGTTATTCTTTAGAAGGCATAGAATCCCTGGAGTTAAAGGCTGGGAGCTCAAAAAGGCATTGGGGGATAATTATATGGATGTAATCGAGGTTTTAAATTCTGCTCTCGATAGATTTGGAATGGAAGTAAAAAGGATAAGCCGAGAAGGAGGAATAGGTGAAGGTGAAGGGGAGGATGAAGAAAAAAAAGAGCGCGACAGGTTTATGATTGTGCTCAAAAACCACATGGTTGAAAAAGCTTCTGGTGAAAGGATAGATGATGTCGCAATGCTGTCTGCTACTTTAGCCTTTATCATTTCGAAGCAAGGAAAAGCACCGAGGAAAACAATAGAAGATTTTTTAGCCGATAAATTCCCTAAACATAGAATTTACTTCGCTCTGGACAGGTATATCAGGCAGGGATATTTGGGTGAAGACGACAAGGTATTGTATATCGGATGGAGGACACGAGCAGAAGTGGATAGAAAATCGCTATTGGATTTGATTTTGTCCGCTTGAAATCTGCTTTGGGCAGGAAATTATTTTGAGGTGACAGGAATACTGGCAAAGAAAGAAAAAATTAAGGTAGAAGAGGATATAATGGTTTCCTATTCCAGGACAGCCCTGAGGCTGAAATCACCAGAGCCACGGTAAGAACGAACCATGGCATAATATTCACCTGGTTCTATGGGTTGTATCCTGATCTTCTCATCAGCAGAGCTGGTAAATCCACGGTAATCATACTCTGTTAATGTCGGCTCTGCACCCTTTCTAACATAAATGTCAAAATCTACCCCAGTAGGCCCATTAAGCTCTATATTCAAAGCATTTCCTACTGATAATCGAAACATGGCGGTAGCGCCAGTTTCCTTAAGATTCCCAGATACTACTTCACCCACTCGCAGTTGCCTTATCTCTGTTTTATCCAGGGCGCAGATGATCTCGGGAACATTGATCAGCCCGAAACCATGGCTATAATCAAAACCTGTCAGACCTATATCCTCAGATGTCCGGCGCAAGAGATTACGGAGTTGGGCTGGAGTGAGATTAGTTGGAGAATAAACACTCCGTATGGCTGCTACTACTCCGGCTGCGACCGGACAAGCCGCTGAAGTGCCACCATCGGCAGCATAGACACCGGAGCCCTCGAAGTGAGTGTATGCACAAAGGTCTGGTTTGTCCTCGTGAAGATGTCCCGGTCCTTGACTTGAATAGCCAAGGCGAACTTTGTTCATTGTAACACCTGCGATACAGAGAACACCTTGATGGGAGTTCGCTCCATAAATAGGTCTATTGGTAACGCCCTCACACCTGTTATCAGGGCATTCCTGGCCACAATTACCTGCTGCAAAAAGAATATCAGCACCGGCGTCTTCTAAGCTTTCCACAATAATGTTGAAGGGATGATCAGGATTATCACTATAGTTACCATGATGCCCCACAGGGAAATCCCAAGATGGGTGAAACATCCCCCAACTGTTATTTACCACCAGTGCAGGCTTGTTTTGTTCATCTGTGGAGAGCAATTCGAGAAGCTTACTGTATGCCCTGACAGCATCACTCAAGAAACCCTCCATCACAGAACCTCCTTCTGCTTGTGAGAGAAGAAGTGCATAATCCAGAAGGGTACAGTTTGGGGCAGCGATACATGCATCAAAGGCACACATCGTGCCATGGTCAACAGGCAGATTTCCCGGGATGAGACCCTGTTCAGGTGTCCAGCTCTTGTCTGCATCGAATTCAGGATTTATCCCTTTGCTCCGCAGGTAGTCTACATTAATCCCTGTATCTACAATTGCGACCATGACGTTAGAACCATCCATACCCCTTGCATGGAGTGTTGAACTATTTAGAAGATTTGCCACATCCTCATGGCTTCCAACTGGATTTTGGGGGCAAACAGCGATGGCGCTAATTCGCGGATCCGAAAATACTCCGACCACCTTTGGGTCTTGCTTTACATTTTCTATGAGACGATTTAATGCAGTATCATCTTCTACCTCTCCCCGGATTAGATAGGTAGACACCTCGGGCCGGGCATCAAAGGTGAATAATCGTCCCACTTCCATATCTCCAACTCTCTCCCGCGGTTCTCGATTCGGGAGCTTTACAGGTGTGTAGCTTTCATCAACCAAAAGAGCTGGAATATCCATTGATGGAACGGTAGAGGTTGAAAATCTTCGCGCCGTTAATGCAGCATCGAGCTCGGGAGTATGTCGCATCTGAATTAATACACGTATTTTATCTGGCATTGTTATTTTCTCCTTTTATATTACGTGACTGACTATCCCACTAAAAAGTTTTTGGTTTTTGCATTTTTCGAAAAATTTAAATAGACGGAAGCCCCCCATCAGTGGAGCCAGCAAATAATCTTTGTGAGCAGGTTATCTGAGAGCATATGTTCATGCGAAAAATCACAGGTGCTTTTGGATACGAGAATGGTGCTGAGTATTATCAATACATTGCTTCTGTATTCGCTACGTGGAGATTGCAACAAAAAGATGCCTATGACGAACTCAAAAAATTGCTCATCAAAGAACTCTGTTTGAGATGAGCTAAAAATACCCTCCTTTTTGCTTAAGATTTTATTGGGGCTATCTTCACGTCTGCATAGACGCCCTTTACCTTAGGTTGTACAGACGTAAGCTTATCAGGATCTATGTCTCCAGAAACGCGAATTGTATATAAGTTACGCTTAGGACTGATGAGAACCAGACCATAATCTTCATCTATTTTTAACTCCCTAAGTCCATGAAGTTCTTTAACATATTCTAAGGTATTTTCTTTAGGTAGAAGATGTAATGTAACGAGGTATCTTACCATCTATCTTGCTCCTTGCATATTTTCTTTCTACCACTCGCTGCACATACCGATTACCATGCGTGCGCTGAAGCGCCAATGCAATAGCAACCGATTCTTTTATTTCTTTCTCCTTGGTTAACATGGTTTTCAGAGTATAAAAAACTTATTGTTTTTTGTGGCTTCATCCCAAAAATAAGGGATGTATCCATGTTCAGTAGCACGTGTACTCTGTCGAGTAGAGCTCATAGTCACCTCCTCCGACAACTATGAGCCCCCTCACAGAACCGGACTCCGACTCTTCAGAAGACCTTCCCTATCTCTTTCCGGATAGGTTATGAGTCCAGTTTTGTTGCCATCCTTAACCTGCCTCGGTTTCACGAGAAATTGTGAAGATACAAGATGCAAGTCAAACCTATGTCTGGCATCCTGTATCCGGCATCATTTTCTTGTGTCAATCTTGTGGAATCTCGTGGTTTTTTACTCGAAATCTTTCATAACCCGCGGAATATTTTCCATCACATCCGTAGCAAGCAACCCGTACCCTTTGTTCTCAAATGCAATATCTCCCGCAGTACCATTTACAAAAGCAGCGGCAGTTGCCGCTTTGAAAGGGTCATCGACGATTGCAAAGAAAGCGCCAGTTACACCAGCCAACACATCTCCCGTGCCGCCAACCGTCATTCCTGCATTCCCTTTTTTGTTTATCTTCACACGAACACCGTCTGATACTATATCTGTAGGACCTTTCATCAAAGTAACAACTTTGTTTGCCAGCGAAAATTCCTTTACAAACTTTATTCGCTCTTCTATCAGATCCTCTGGATGCACTTTTGCGCTCCGTCCTTCGCCTCTTAGCATTTTCGAGAATTCCCCTGCATGAGGAGTTACGATAACGAGCTTATCTTCCACTTCCAGTGGCAAATGCAATCCATAGAAGCCATCTGCATCCACTACCACTTTCTTATTAGCTTCATCTTCAATTATTAACCTCGCTGCCCTTTTCGTCTCCTCTTCTGCACCCAATCCCATGCCTATTACCACTACATCATGCTTTTTTATCAAATTTGATACCGTTGGTACGTCCTTCTCCACCAATATCTCCGAAGAAAGAGGTTGGACAATTAGGTTTGGTGATAAAGAGGAGATAATAGAAGAAACGCTTTTAGGTGCCGCTATTGTCACCCAGTCTGCACCTGCATGGAGAGAAGCAAGAGCAGCTAAAGCGGGCGCACCAAAAAAAGGACCTCCTCCAACTATTAACACACGTCCATTATCTCCTTTATGACTACTTGGTTTTCTCTTCACTACCATCCTCACATCTCCGGGACCTGCTAATCTTTCCATTCCTTCTGGAATGCCTATATCTGCAACCACTAATTCACCAATATAATCCTCAGCATCTCTTTTAAGCAAGCCCTTTTTTGCTTTATGAAAAGTGACCGTGAGATTTGCTCGAACGGCTTTTTCCGCTTCGCCAGTATCGGGGTCCAACCCAGAAGGAATGTCCACTGCAACAATAAAAGCTGAGTTTGAGTTTGCTTTTGCATCATTTATCAAATCTATTGCAGTTGCCTCTGGTTCTCTTATTTTTCCTCTCACACCAGTGCCGAAAATTGCATCTATTATCACCTCCGAACTGGTTATGAGGTTTTTTCTCGTTTTGAGTTCTGAAGAATCGGTTATTTCTTCAATTTTATATTCACTCGCTTTTAAAATTCGCCAGTTCCTACTCGTCTCTTCTGTTCTCAAGTCTTTTGAACTACCTATTAAAACTATTTTTACATCAAAGCCATGCAAATGCCTCGCAGCCGCAAAAGCATCACCTCCATTGTTTCCTTTCCCTGCTATTATCGTGATTTTTACTTTTTCTTCTTTTCCTTCAAACCTCTTTTTTATCTCGTTTGCAACTCCAGCACCTGCGTTTTCCATTAGTTGTAAAGGAGAAAGCCCGAAGAATTTGCAGTTCTCGTCTAAGGCTGCCATTTCTTCTGATGAGATATATTTTTCTTTTTCTTTCATTTTTATTCACTCCTTCTAATTTTTCTCAATCGTGTAATCACAATCTTTATATATTGGTATTATCTTAAAATTATAAAGTGGTATAAAAGAATGGCATTAATCATAGAAACACTTCTATCAACAGGTTATCTTCCCACACCACCAGAAGGAGCAGTAAGAGCATGTTTAGAAGTGAGAAAAAGCAATCTTTCTGAACCATACGAACTGCTAGACGGAACAGTTGTTGTTGGTGAGATATTGGAGATTAAGAAGTTTATAGGACAGCTAACACATGAAGAGGCTGAAATCATCGAAAGGGAGCTAATGAGTAAAAAAATAGAGTTTATACTATGGGTACCCACTCTGGGATCTGTCGATTGGCTGTATCTTACCAAAAAATCTTGGCTCATCTTTAGAGATTGCGCGATACTTCCAGAGGACTACACGATTAAAGTGAAGCTGACAGAAGCTAAGTATAATGAAGAAACAGTGGAGATATTTCCCAAAAGAGATGTTATAGAAGGATGAAAATTGATGAAGAAGTTATTTCAGAAATTGAAAGAAGAAGGAAACTTGCTGATCACTACTATGATAATTTCAGGAAATATTACGAGAATAAAAATTATTCCAAAGCTTCTGAATTCCTCTGGGGGTCACTGAATGCGCTTGCTTATGCCATAGGATTGCTTCACGGGGAAAAGGTAAGTGACCATGGGAAAGTAGTGAATTTTATAGAAGAGTTAGCGAATATATACAA
>JAGLZV010000190.1 GCA_023131215.1 Candidatus Methanophagales archaeon
ATCCCTGCTTCAATTGCAACGTCTTTTATAGACGTGTCAAAAACAGTACCGTCTTCCAGTTTTCCGATGTAGTCTATCAGAACATAGTCGCCTTCTTTAACCACTTCTACCGTACTATCCGTACTTATACATCCGCTCACTAAAACTAAAACGACACTAACCAGCAACAAAAACAACAATGTTTTCATTTTTCTCATTCTTCCAGCGTTTTGCCAGTCGCCCACACCCCTTCCAACTACATAAATATATCGAGCTTTAAAAATAAATATAGAAAAATTTAGTTTTTTGGATTTATTTTTTTCCCCTTTCTCACTTCTCCACTTCTTCTTTTGTTTCTTCTGCCTCATCCACTAACTTAGCATATCTCTCCACGAATTTTGCGCTGGGTTGTTGTGTTTTATAACTCCATTTCTCTCTCTTCCCAGTTGGTTCAGAGCCTGAACCTGCTGCCGCCATTTCCGGTTTTAAAGCACGGCCTTTTATCTCCAATTTAGATAAAGGAGCTATCTCTGAAAGCAGACTATCAATCGCTTCAGTAATGCTTTCGTTCTCAACAACATCTCTCTCAACTGTTATGGTCTTCTCATCTAAAGGAAAGGATACTTTCACTTTTGTGGGCATCTTATAGTTTATATCATCCTCCTTATATTTAAAATCTAAAGTCCTTCTTCTGTAAAGCCCATAACATTCATCCCAACTCGAGTATCTCCATCCCTATTCAGAGTGTAATTCTGTTGGTAAAGCTTTTCTTTCTAAGAAAAGGTTTGTGGAAACGTCAAATAGATGTGGCAGGCGTCGGTTCAGGTGGTCTTTTGACCGTTTAGAAGATGCGGAAGAGTACCTGGCCAGGCATTCTTCTGAGAAACGTCCCGGTAAGCTATTTGATACAGAAACGGGTGAATTATTACGGGTTATCGGCTGGTAATAATCGCAAAATTTTATTAAGAATTGGCAAGTTTTGAAGCGATATTCGGAACATTCACGTGGGCTGCATTCAATGGGACTTTCACACGGAAATATTATCACTTCCAAAAATCCCTTCTCACAGCTTATTTCATATTCGCTTCGCTTTTCAGGCTCAGCAGAAAGAGGAGTTTAGGTGGAGCAAAAATAGGATCTAGCTACAACCGATCTAGTGCATCAAGTAATGATCTACTTTCTTACTCAGTCTCCTAAAGTGCATAATCACCCCAAAATGCATAAAATATACCAAGATATATTAGCGTGAGGAGGCACAAAGCAATTATAAGTTGCCATTTGTTGTCATTGGGGAAACCATTGAGAATTAAAACTAAAATACATACATAGATGATAGAGATTAAGATAGTTGCAATTCCTTTGATTACATCAGCTACCATTAGTACTTTCTTTTGTCTTTCTTTTCCAGATCCACAACTCATGGCATTTTTAATCCTAAGAGAATTTTGATTTACTCCTCTTTCCATTCCATTCTTTATATACTTTTGGGATGTTTTTCAATGATTTCGGGGTTTTCTCAAAATCCTCCTAAGACTTTGGTAATAACATCACTCCATGGGTGATGATACCCTAATATTCCTATAAGGAAAAGAGCGAGAAGAATTCCAAATGTTAAATTAGTAATCCCATGTCCTCTGCCAGTTACAGACTTCCATTTATAATCACTCCAAATTTCAAGTAAGTAGTCAATTGGGTGCTCTTTTGTCTTTTTTCCGTTTACTTTATCCTTAAAGTCCTTAAAATCATACTTTAAAAACTTTCTTATTTCATTTTTCTGTACACCTATCTTTTTTGCTAATTCTCTTTTACATCTTTTCGTTAGATTTCTAAAGTAATAATCCGCCTGAATTTCCATACCTGTTTCTTTTTCTAATTCAAGCATTCTTCGGTACAGTCCAACAATGTTACGATCAATATGAAAGACTGATAATCTCCAATAGAGTACAATCGCCGTTAAAAGTCCCCATAATAACAAAAGAAATTGAAAATCCCAACCGTTGTCCCTAAATTTTAGTAGTAGCGTTCCAAAAGCTGTTATTACGACTACAAGCAATGAAAAAATTATTTGATTCCATGTCCCGATACCACGAGACCATAGCTGTCTTAATTTTTGTATCTCTTCGTATTCCGCAATTAAATACAAAGCACGTTTATTATTTCTTCTTCTATCAGATCCTCTCATTTTTCCCACTCTACTAATATGCTCCATCTCCATCTATGATATTATTCTTTGCAAGTATATATTAATTGCGCATTATCTTAAGTATGCACAGTAATGCGTCCCCATAAAGTAGAAAAGAAGGCATTTAAACTTTCTTTTTGAACGTAATGGTTCAATTCTTTCTTACAGATGAGCAAAAGCGAACTTAGTTATGTGATAGAACTATAATGAATTATCCAGAAATATACAGTTACAAGATTGAAATTTACACGTTTTAATCAAATCAAAGATAAGCATAAAAAGAGCATAGGAGGAGTGCATATTAATGCAAAGATTGTGTATTACTTGCAAAGGGTCGCGTTTGTTATGCGGACGGAAGACATGCCCCTTACTCGCAGCTTTGAAGCAAAGGACTAAGTTTGCTGAACTAACAAACACAAAAGAGTTCTTCGGTCCTTCAACTTCCGTCTTCGTTGGCAGAATAGGCTATCCCAATGTAAAAGTAGGTCCAATGGCTGTACTAGAAGAAAAGGACTCCGATGTCGAAATCGGAAGACTGGAAGAGCCGAGCGAATGGGTCGCTCATGGTCTCGGTATAGACGAAATCGTAGAAATGAGAAGTTCTTCGTTACGCTCGAAACGAGGTGAAAATATAAAATCCCGGTCGAACTTTGTTTCTGACATGGCTGAAATAGCCTTAGCTAAGCATCCGGTAGATGTCGAACTCACGTTTAAGAACAAACCATCGTTTAACCTTTCTTTTTCCGATATAACTCGACCGACAGGAGCCAGTGTGAACGTAGAAAAAATGAACGTCACCGAGAATCCAAAGATACCGAAGAAAGTTGACCGCATCGTTTCTGATGAGCTCAGAGCAGTAGAAGCCGCTAAAGGGCTGTATGACCTCGGATTGGACGTTTACAAAGTAGCTGTGATACTATCCTCTGGTACGTTAGGATTGCGTCGTGCTAAAAAAATGGTTCCGACAAGGTGGAGCATCACGGCAACTGATGACGTCATTTTCAAGAAGCTGGCAGCGCAGCTAAAAGAATACCCGCCTGTGGACTCCTTTTATGTATATGAATCATCATATATGGACAATCACTTTCAGATACTGCTGATGCCGTCATTATTTGAGTACGAGAACTTTGAGGCGTGGTTTCCAGGCTCTGTTTGGAACGATGCGTTTGTGTTTGGTCAGCGACCGGTGATAGTGGAAGAATACGAGGGATTCAAAGGCAGGAAACGGTATGCAACAGAGGAAGGCGGAGGGTATTATGCTGCGAGATTGGCAGTTGCGGAGGCGCTGCATAAGATGAGACGGCAGGCGGGCGTAGTGGTGTTCAGAGAAATCCACCCGCAGTATTTCATTCCTCTGGGCGTTTGGGTGGGTCGCGAGACGGTTAGAGCTGCGTTTAGAAATAGGGGTGAGAAGTTCAACACCAAAAAGGAGGCATTGGATTTTATAGATTCGCGATTG
>JAGLZV010000191.1 GCA_023131215.1 Candidatus Methanophagales archaeon
GTGATGGTGGAAGAGAGGGGGAAGAATGAGATAAGCGTGAGGACGTATGAAAGAGGTGTGGGAGAGACATTGTCCTGTGGGACCGGGTCAACGGCTTCTGTGCTTGTATTGAATGAGCTTGGGTATATAAATGCGAGTGAGCCAGTTACGGTGCATACGAAAGGTGGAGATTTGGTGGTGGAGCTAAAGGAAGAAGGTGCATATCTTGTGGGTTCTGCGGAAGTGGTGTATGAGGGTGAGGTTGGTAATTGCTCAAAATCTTGTGGATTTTGAGCAATTAAATGCAAAATGCGGAGTGCAAATTGAAAAATGCAAAATGTAAAATATGAGTGAAGAAGAGCAATTTTGGCTTTAAACCGTTTATTATCGCCATCTGTCGAATTTGACTTTTGCACTTTGCACTATTCATTTTTCATTGTCTGTTCAAAATTCCACCGAATTTTGAGCAGATACAATCTTCTCTACTCAGCTCACCTGTGGATACACAAACATACCATGCTCCGTCACGTCGAAGTCTATACCACAGAATTTATCCACGTATTCCTGATGGATTGCTTGCGGGTTCAAATCCTCGAATTCTTCCGGATAGAACCACTTTGCCATGTATGTGAGACCAACAGGATATACAGAGCCAAAAGAGATGCTTCCATCTATTAGATAAACACGCTCGTCTTCCACAGCCGTAATATTACCAAATCCTGGTAATTCTATTATCCTCTTATATTCTTCTTTCATCTCTGTTTCATCGTCTGTCTTGTAACCACCCTTGCGAGAAAGTCCAATGATAACATCCGGGTCTTGCTCTAAAATCTTTTCTGTGTCTATTGTCGGAGATGTTCCCACAAGCTCTGCTGTTATAGCCATGTTGTTCCCGCCTGCGAGCTCACAAAGTTGATGCATTCCTGTTCCTTCTGAATACGTCTTACGTTCACTTATTGAGTCCACACTACTCCTGTCTAGGAAAACCTTTGGCTTCTCATCTTCTGGAATCTCTGACACTCTATCTTCTATTTCTCCAACATATTCATCATGCCATTCGAGATATTTACTTGCATTAGCTTCTTCTTCAAGTAAATATCCGAATGTTTCCATGCCCTCTCTGAGTTCTTCTGGCTTGAAGAAGTCCAATCGAACGACCGTTATGGTAGGAGGGAGTTTGTCCTCTATGTATTCAGGGCCCGGCCATGTCCCATACGCAAATACCGCATCGGGTTCTAATTGCAGCACTGACTCAGGGTCAATCTCTTTCCATCCTCCGACTACCGGTTTTTTACTTATCATAGGGAAGAAATCAGTTCTTTTTTCTATCGTGTCACTAATGCCAACTATTCTGTCATCGGCTCCTAAAGCACGAATCGTTTCCGCTATATCAGTATTCAGCACGACTATTCTCTCCAGCGGCTTGTATATCGTGACATTTTCTCCAGTCGCAGTCGTAATTGTCCTTGGATACATCCCCTGGTAAAAATGAAGACAGGCAAGTTTACGGAGTTCTTCTTTTTCAAGATATTCCACTTCTTCCCCTAAATACGTTGCTTTCATGTAAGCCATGACTGCATCTATTACCTCAGCTCTCGATATAGAACCAATGTCAACACCACCAGTATTCACAGCAGTCGTAGCTGCAACTACAGGAGTAGAAGCCGTGGCTATCACCAATATTAGAATCAATATCACCAACAGACAAGAGAATACTCCTTTGCATCTTTTCCATGTACTTAACTTCATCTTCATATTCATTCTTCACCACCACCTCTGTCTTTTCTTTTTCTTTTTTTCTGAGCAAAGACCACTGCTACTACAAGCAGCAGTCCTACAAATGCGAATACTGCCATAAATCCCGGCAATTTAAATGCTGATGTCGAACTCGAAGAAGATGAGAGAGTCGGCGTCGGTGTTACTGTTAGAGCGCTAAAAGAAGTTTCAGATTGTTCTTCCACTAATGATTCACCTTCTTCTTTCTCTTTTTCTTCCTCAGCAGAACACGGCATTCTCACGCATACTGGATTTGATTCGTGCTTGTTTATCCCATTCTTATAGACCACCTTAAACACAGCATTAGCATTCTCCACCCTTCCCCATTCCTCGGCTCTATTGACCTTAAACACAACAATAGCAGACTCACCGGATTTTATCTTGCCCAGATATATTCTTTCCTGCTGGCAGTCCACTCCGCTTGCGGTTGAAACAGCAACAACATAGACACCATTAACATCAGATAACCCTTCATTTATAATCTCTAACCTGACCTCGTTCTCAGAAACTTCCAGAGGCAATATGTTTACTGTGCCTGTAACCACAATCGGAATAAAATAACGAATGCCTTTGCTACTTTTGCCTTCCATATCTTCGATGTCAGCAATGAACTTCAGCATGTATACACCTTCTTCAGCAGGTGCTTTTATTTTAAATGCGAGGTCAACTTTACTATCCGGTCCTAATACACCGGCAGAGGCATACCTGTTGTAGGCTTTAAATTCATGCTCAATGATATACGCTTCTTTTATGTAGGCATCCATTGTGAATCTTGTCTCGGCGTCAATGTCTATAACGTACCCCGAAGTACCTTTTATCTCACTTTTTATATCTACATCCTTTTCTATCGGTTTATCTTGCATATTCTTAAGCGTTATCGTAAGCACACCCACATCACCAGGCATCAACGTCTCTGGACTGAGTTCGTAATCATACACCATTACAGAGGGTTTTGGGTCAGGAGCGACTTCACACTTGTTTAACAGGTCGTCTACTTCATCCGCAAAAACTGTATTCGTGGAGGAAAACAAGACCCACACAAATAACAGACAAAAAAACACCGCTTTTAACTTATTCACGCTCTTTCACCTCCTTTCCCTTTCCTCATCAATAAAAGCAGAACCGCTGCTGCAAACAATCCAGCAAGCGCAAATACCGCTTCAAATCCTGGTACTGGAGAAGAAGGTGTAGGTGTTGGACTAGGGGAGGGTGTTTTCGCCACACTCACAGAAACACTCGTGCTATCAATATTTCCCCCCATTTCGTTTAAGGCATCATACCACGTTCCACTGAAAGTTCCGCTTCCTTCTGATGACGCTTGCACTTCATATTTTATCGAAGTTTCACTGACCACTGCAAACATAACCTTTTGCCCTGATATGTAAGTTTGATTTGAAGGATGCGTGGTGCTGACGAATGTAAAACCGTCAGGAATTGTCTCCACGACGCCACCGATTTGAAGCCCCACTATGTTCAGCATAACCTCGAATGTAGAGCCTGAGGTTGGGCTTGTCGTGGATGCGGTGCGTGTTACAGTGGTATCGGTTGCAGTTGCTTTAACAGTGGCAATTGGCGCAACAGTGAGCAACGAAATCGCAAGTATCACCACGCTTAATGTTAATAAAATCTGCGGTATTTTCTTATTATTTTTGTTCATATTCACATTTACTATACCTTTATCTATATAAATACATATGTTTTAAAAATAAAAGATTATATTTAGAACATTGAAAGTATTATTTATAAGGAATGATACGTGATGCGTTACCTCATACAGTAAAGTGCCAGATAAAAAGATGTGGGTATCAGATGTAGGGGGAAGGGAGGGGAGGATGCTTAGAGGGATAAAGGCATGGCGTTGAAAAAGGAAGCCAAAAGGAAAATGGAAAGTAATAGACACATATTGATTGGTTTAATCTGTACATTGATTGTAATATCCTTGTGTGCTACAATTGAAGGGAAGGCGGCGGAACCCAGCGTGGATATAGAAATGGGCATACGGGATGATGATGTGTCTGTTCTAACCTTTGATTTTATTATTAATAACCCTAATCAAAGAGAAGCTTCATTAACAGATTTTGAGTATTATGTTTACTTGGATGGTAATCAAACGGGGGGTCAAGTAGGAGTATGGGAGACAAGTGACCTCAAACCCATGGAATCTGTCACCATAAAAAGAAATTTTTCTATTCCACATGGAGAGCTTTTGAAGCACTTTTTACGTGAAGGTTTTAACGTTACGGTAAATGGTTCGTTAACGGCAAAAGTTGGCTCTGATTCTTTTGAGGTCGCTTTTGAAAATGTCACTGCCATTCATGTAGACAAGGGGGCTAAAATGGCTAAATGCCCTAATATTACTGGTATAGAGTTGAAAACAAGTAAATCGGCGATTAATATGAGTATTATTATTAACAATCCTAACCCTGTAGCTACTTATTTTGAGGAACTTGATTACGATATTTACTTCAAGAAGGATGGGAAATGGGTGAGTTTATTCCCTGGGGGAGTTTTCGGTGATTACCTCATTATGCCAATGGAGTCCTATACTGGTAGCGTGGAGATGGAGGTATCAGAAGACGAGTTTATTCAATACCTTATGCGCGGGAGCCCGACAGATATAAAAGTCGA
>JAGLZV010000192.1 GCA_023131215.1 Candidatus Methanophagales archaeon
TCGCATCCCATATCAGCCATGCAAGATCAACCACCTAAACGCATGTCCATGAGAGTGCCCCATATCGAGAAATTTTTCCATCCCACATGCAAATGATCATTATGACCACCGCAAGGAGATAGAATAATCCGTCTCGATGAAGAACATCCCGGCTCACACTACACCCCCTAATCCAAACCGAAATGGCAATGAGCAGTGTGATGTTAAATACCGCAGAGCCAATGATTGTCCCCAGACCTATCGTGGGATGAGCTTCAACAACAGAAAAAACAGATGTCCCAAATTCGGGTGCGCTACTACCCATTGCTGCAATTGTTGCACCCACGATAGACCCCGGGATTTTAAATCTTTTAGAAAGTACGCCCAATCCCCTTACGAAATAGTCAGTGCTGTAATTTAGTATTATGAAAGACATGACCAGAAATGCAATACTTATAGATAACGTGTACATTTATCCTCTCCTTTTATCGCTAAATGATGTTTAAGTTTATCTCAGGATAGTCTAAATCTAAAACGCTTCATTTTAATAAATCTTCTATATATCTCAATCGAAAGATGGGGGAAAAGAAAATAAAAGAAAGAGTAGCACTTAAAATTGGCTATCTTGGAACTAACTACCATGGGTTTCAGATTCAACCTCAGTCTGAGGTGTCAACCATAGAAGGGGAACTCTTCGAGGCGTTAAAGAAACTCGACATTATTGAAGACAGGAAAGCAGCAAATTATTCCTCCGCAGGTAGAACTGATAAAGGCGTGCATGCGCTCTCGCAAGTTGTTTCCTTTGATACCTCAAACCCAAACGTGACACCACGAATGATAAACAGTGTGCTTCCGGACGATATATGGGTATTTGCTCTCGCAAAACCGCATTCTGGATTCGATGCACGCAAGGATGCCATAAGCCGTGAATACAGGTATTTTTTATTTTTATCAGATGAATTTTCTGACTTGGACATAGCTCTAACACGCATGCGAGAGGCGTCAGAGTTGTTTATCGGGGCTCATGATTTCTCTAACTTCTCTCAGCACGAGGGTGAAAGTCACTCAATGATAAGGGAGATAAAGCGGATAGAGATAGGAAAAAGAAAATCGTTTGTTATCATAGACATAGAAGCAAGCGGTTTTCTGCGTAAGATGGCAAGGAAAATAGTTTCGGCGTTAAGGATGGTTGGCAGTGGCATGAAAGATAAAAGGTGGGTGGAGAACTTATTGGAACTAAGAATAAAGGAGCAAATTGAACCTGCACCTGCTTTCGGACTCGTTCTGAAAAACGTTTCATATCATGATGTCAAATTTGTAGAAGATGAATATGCGAAGAGGAGGATAGTTGCACGACTAAAAAAGGATTTGGTTTTTCATGCTACGATTGCCGAGGTGCTGGGGGATATGGTGTAATTGCAAAATAAACCTTTCTTAAAAAAGAAAGTTGGAAAGTTTAAATATAAGCACTACAAATTTATTTCTTATAGGGGAACAGGGAACATGGTGAAGAAAGACAAAGCCATACAGCGAAAGAAAGAGCAGACGAAAAAGCTTGTAGAAGGAGCAGCTATGGGTTTAGGTTTTTTCGTCATGTTTGCTTCGTTATCATATCGAGAAGAAGTGGCCGCTGTCCTGGACGTCGTTCTTGGTCCTCTCGCTAAGTTCGTTCGTCCTGAAAATTTTTTAATCACTATCCTCATCTTATCGGTTATTACAGGCATCTATACTTCGATAATACAAAAATACACGATGAATTGGGAGCTGATGGCGAAGTCGAAGGAGTATCAAAAGCAGATAAGGGAGCTTCAGAAGGAATTAATGGAGGCGAAAAAGGAAGACAACAAGCATAAGATAAAGAAATTAGAAAAGAAGAGGGCAGAGGTGATGAGAAAGCAAACACAATTTTCCGGTGAGATGATGAAGCAACAATTTAAGCCCATGGCTTATATTATGATTATTACTCTACCTATATTCATGTGGATGTGGCAATACGCGAGTGGAAACCTATCCGGAGTGAGGGTGATTTTTCCTTTGATAGGTGTGAAGGAACTTTCGGAGTTTTTTATAATCCGTTTGAGAATGCCTTACTGGTTGCTCTGGTATATCGCATGCTCAATACCAATAACGCAATTGATAAGAAAAACGCTGGGCATAAGGAGCGGGATGTAGAAATGAAAGAGAAAGTTGAAGAGATTATGACAAAAGAGGTAATTACGGCAAAGGAGAACGATTCATTACTGGATGTTGCGACTGTATTAAAAGAGAATAAAATAGCAGGGGTTCCAGTTCTCAATGAGCAGGAGGAAGTAGTTGGGGTGGTTAGTGAGGCGGATATTTTAAAGCTCTTGGAGAATTTTCACTGGTACACACCCATCTTTACGGCTCATGACCTTATACATATATTTGGCGAGGACTTACACGATATACAGCGTGATATCGAAAAAGCGAGCGAGATGAAAGTGAAGGACGTGATGTCAAAGAATCCCGAAACTGTACCGCCAGATGCGTTAATTGACGATGCGGCACGGATTATGCACTCAACGGGATTTAATAGATTACCCGTTGTGGATAGTAACGGTAAGTTGGTTGGAATAGTTGCTCGTGCGGACATAATCGCTTCACTTTATGAAAGATGATTTAGGGGTGGGGAAAGATCAGTGCAAACAAAAACAAATGTTAAAGTCAAAGAACTGATGACAACTGACGTTATAGCATTCAAGCTCAGCGATAGCATTCGCCACGTAGCTAAGACGTTTAGAGCGAATAGAATTAGTGGAGCACCGGTGATTGATGCCCAGAGAAAGGTTATTGGAGTAATCAGTGAAGCGGACATTATGAGATTGACTGCAACGGTTCCCTTTCCGGATATAGACCCACTCAACCCTTTTCCTGTGTTCTCTCTATCCAGCTATATGAAGAAAGTAAAGAAAATTCCAGATGAAATTGAAACATTGTTTGAAGGATATGTAAAGGACGTGATGTCAAAAAAACCGATAACGATTTCACCCGATGACTCTATTTCAGATGCTGCTCGGATAATGCATAAAAACGACTTTAACAGGATTCCCGTGGTAGATGATGAAGAGAAATTGGTGGGGATAATAGCAAGAGGGGATGTTATCGGCGTTTTTGCAAAATAAACCTTTCTTTAAGAAAGAAAGCTTTACCAAAGAAACTACTATTTTTTCTTTTAGCACAAACCTTTTCTTAGAAAGAAAAGCTTTACCAAAAGAATTATGCTCTTTCTTAGCACAGGTTCTTTCTCGTAGAAAGAAAGTGTTTTTAAAAGAGATAAGGACCTACCAACATAAAAGCGATGGAAGAGGCGA
>JAGLZV010000193.1 GCA_023131215.1 Candidatus Methanophagales archaeon
GGAGCCAATGCTCTCACCATTTTCATTATGAATCCGCTTTTTCATCAGGTCGTACAATTTTTGAACAAAAACATTGTGCTTTTGATTGTAATGTTTGTTATTTTTCTAATTGGAGAAGTATTCAATGCACTCATATTCCCTTTAAACTTACCTGCTCCTTTATTTGATGCAATAGGCAGTGTGTTTTTAGTTGCATTTATATTTAGAATTTTTGCATTCCTCGATGCCTTTACAAAAGAGAATATTTTTCAGATTTTCACAAGACTTTCATTTTTGATATATCTCCTCGTTTTTATCATCGTTTTGCTTGGTGGTTATAGTTGGCTTTTTGCGAGATTATTCGAAACAGATAAATCGGATAATGCTTAAAAAACTGAGAAAAAGAAAAGCGAAGTGCCACATATGAGATTATTATAGTCATTCCAGTAATAAATTGCAATTAATAAACCACGAGATTTCACGAGATTAACACAAGACCAGAAATTAGAAGACCGAAATCAGATTTCTGACCTCTGACTTCCTGCATCTTCTCATTTTCTCGTGAAAATCTGTGTAATCTGAGGGGTTACTTTTCGGGAATACTATAATCATGCATTTGCAAGTTTAGGGCAAACGCAAACTTTCGCGCCTCTTTCAAACTTTTACTTTTACTTTTGTCTTTGCCGAGCACACCCTTTTCCAGAACATATTTCTCACGAGAAACACTAACGTAAACAGCCAACTCAATTCCTTCTTCCTGCCCTCTCTTACTCTTACCGCAAACATGTGCGTGCACACCCACTGGAAGCGAACACCCACCCCCAATTACTTTTAATACTTCATTCTCCACCTCTGCTTCTATCCCCGTATCCGCATCGTTTATCGCTTTTAAAATCTCACTCTCCTTCGACCCTTTTCTCGTAACCACCGCAATTATACCTTGATTTGGCGAAGGCACAAAAGGGTCGCAATCGAGCCTTTCGTATTTGATATCATTGTGTAACCTCTCAAGCCCAGCTTCTGCAAGGATTATACCGTCGTATTCGCCTCTTCCGAACTTTTTGATCCTCGTGTCCACATTACCACGGATGTCTTTAATCCTCGCTTTTACTCCCTTCTCCGCCGTGTAATTCAGAAATTGGAACTTCCTCCTCACACTTGACGTCCCTATTACAGCACCCTCTGGCATATCGTCCAATCTATACTTTGACACTAACGCATCATAAGGAGAATCCCGTGGTAAAACAGCAGACGTCTCTAACCTTTCATCTCGTTCTAAAGGTATATCCTTCATGGAATGCACCGCGAGGTCTATTTTACCTTCTAAAAGCATCATATCAAGTTTTTTAACAAAAACGCCCTTCTCCGGCATTTCGTATAAACCCCTGTCTGTCATGGCATCACCTAAACTCCGCACGGTTCGTATCGTGAACTCGTATTCCAATTCTTTCAATCGCTCACAGACTTTCTCAGTTTGCAATATCGCCAGTTTACTGCCACGCGTTCCTATAATCATTTGTAATTACTCATAATACTTCTTCTCCAATTTTCCAAGTATTTGTCTTATCTGATTCTCTTCTGATGGCATACTCTTTCCCTCTTCCAAGCAATTTACGGAATACAAGTGCCCGGCGTAAATTTTCTGGATACACCCATACCCCTTCTATCATTGTTGCCATATCTTATTTGAGCCTTCGCTAAAAAGTATTTTCTCATTCTACTAAAAGTTTTTTTATATATGGAGGAAATTAAAGTTTAACAACGGTGAAAAAATATCATCAAGGTCTGTTTCTCGCTTTTGCATATCTCAAAGCTGGCGGCAGGAAGAAATTTAAGGAGCAATTTGACAAATGGATTTCAGAGAATTTGGAAAAATCTTTCGAGTTCGGTAGCTATGACCAGTATATCAAAGCTTTGTTCGGTGATGAGGACGCCAGGTTTATAGAAGATGTCTGGGACAAGTATTATGAGAAATACAGCAGTATGGAGCCGTATAAACTATACTGTAAGCTTTATAAGCAGTATCATATTAAACACAGGTTTGACGAAGAAGATTTTGAGGATGACGATTTTGAAATACCCGCTAAACTAAATAGGGCTCAGTTTGAAGCGTTGAGTAGCGAGTATTGTTACCTGGACCGCAGGATGATGTTTTCTATAGACGAGATGACCGAAGAAGAAAAAGACAGATACTTTGAGCTGAAAGATTTGTTATTTGCTGATATTGTTATTGGGTAAGGGGGTCATAAAAAAGAATGAGTACAGCAAAAGAAGGACGTATACTCGACCAAGAAGAGATTGAGCGAAGAATGAGCAAATGGCTTGGAAAGTAAATATATTATCGGTTTTGTTCATGGTGCACGTAATTTGCGAGTATTCTGGGAACGAGAAGGGCGACCACCGCTTGGAGACATCGGCTAGCCGTGCAAATCGTTAATATTCTCCTTATACGCCTCTATCGTCCTTTC
>JAGLZV010000194.1 GCA_023131215.1 Candidatus Methanophagales archaeon
CTGCACCAAGGTCATAAATCACATCAGGTGGGAATTCCTTGCTCGCTTCTCTTACACCCCCATCCATTGTTTTCACATCTGTCGGTTCTTTATCCCGTTCAAAAGAAGAAATTAGTAATCCTACTTGTTTGCACGCTTCTATTATTTGTGATGAGTATTTTACGTTAATAGCACTTCTTTTCTCTTTGTCTTGCTTCATCATCGCTAATATCATCCTCGCTATGTGCTCGCTCACACCGAAATCAACACACCCCGTGTGTATTCCCTCCTTCGTAGGAACTATCCTACCGTCCACCGCCGCAACGTCGAGCTCGCTTTCTGCACCTTCTATTGCCATACCTATGTTTGTTCCAACCTCGGGTATAAGATTTCCGAAATTTTTCGTGTTTTTCAGCATCCTGACTGCTTCCTTCACGTTCTCCAACACCCAATACCTGACAGCGTCTTTCCGCAACCCATACACCTGGTTTACCACTATCAAATTAGACACTTTCTCACCGCCTGATATAGCATCGTACACGAACTTTTTTGCAGATGCTGCGGCGTCCCGAAAATTTTTACCTTTAGCGAGTTCAGCAGCCAGAGCAGCAGAAAAAGAACATCCTGCTCCGTGCACTATTTTTCCTTTTTTCGTGTTTATATACCTGCTGCTTATTTCCTCGAATTCACCATCGTATATCAAATCCGTTGCTTTACCGGCTGCTATTTCCTGCTCTAAGTGCCCACCTTTTATAATTACCGCGTGAGCGCCCATTTTGTGTATTTTGACTGCTGCTTCCTTTGCATCCTCCTTATTCTTTATCTCCAAACCGGAAATAAAGCTGGCTTCGGGAACATTTGGTGTTACAACCGAGCATATAGGCAGAAGGAGTTCGATAAGCGTGTTTAAAGCGTTATCTTCCAACAAAATTCCTCCTGAGCCTGCCTTCATCACGGGGTCCAGCACAAAAGGGATTTTATGTTTCTTAAGGTGCTTTGCTACCACTTCTATCATTGCGGAGGAATACAGCATGCCGGTTTTTGCATAATTCACAGCAAGCCCGCTGTCACCCATAATGGATTCTATCTGCGCCTTCACGAGTTCAACAGGTACTTCATGTTTCGCTTGCACGCCAGACGAGTTTTGAGCTGTGATAGCGGTGAGTACCGATGTGCCATAAACACCCAGCGCTGAAAACGTTTTTATATCTGCCTGTATTCCTGCGCCACCACTGCAATCCGAACCCCCGATGGTCATTACTCTTTTCATTTTTATTTTACTTTTATCACACTGTACTTCTCGCGCATCTCCTTCGTGATAAAACCAATTCCGCATCTATTTCCTACTATCTCTATTGCTATTAGCTTATCCGGGTTCTTAAGGTTCACTTTCGGCTTCCTACCGTGCACCTTCTCTATCAGGTCGTAAAAGTATCCGCCAACTTCTTTTTCTACCGCCTGGCTTGAAATATCTTCTTTCATCCCTCTCCTTTCAACTCTAAATCCGAAAGTCTCACCAAGCTCGATTTCGTCTATATACCGCTCTATTCTCCTCTTCAGTATCTCTACCAGGTTCTCTGGTGACACAAAGAACGCATCATCAATGGGAATTGCCCTGTTTAAATGAGTGTATTTCTTATTCTCTGCATCCTCTAAGAATCCACCTATATCTTCCACGCTTCCTATCAAAACATCTCTAAAACCGGAACGCTCAAACTCGCCGTCCTCTTCTAATTCCTCTAATAACTCGCCCTCGGCATTCTTCCCTCCTACTGCCAATACGTTCCAATTCTCCAACATTTTTCATCGATGTTTTTTTAAACTATAAGATAAGATAAATTTTATCTGTTTGGTATGAACAGCTCAAATAGGGCAGGGCAATGATGCGAAAGGAAGATTACGAAACTTATCTGGAACTGGAGAGCGTGGTTCAAGAAATGGACGATTCGGTAGATGCTGTTGTTGTTGAAGGCACCCGTGATAAAGCAGCGTTAGTGGAAATGGGTATTACAAAGGAAATAGCGATGTATTCCTCGGGGTTCTCTTATGTCGGTCTTGTTGATTATCTGAGGAGCAGACACAAGCGCGTTGCCATACTGACAGACTATGACAGAGCGGGGAAGAGATTTAACAAAAAATTGACTGCAAGGCTGGAGTGCGAGGGCGTGAAGGTGGAGAAATGGTATAGGGAAGAAATAGGTAAAATATTAGGAATCAGGGGGATGAAGAGCATAGAATCAATAAATTCGTTTAGAAATAAAGTTTTTGCTTCGCAAAAACTTTAACTAAAAATCCTTGCGCATGAAACTTTTTAGAAAAAAGTTTTATCATCACACTTTCCTTTTTGTTTTGAACTTTGAATTTAGATATTTAGATTTGTTTGTGATTTGGTGCTTGGGATTTGGAATTTTTTCATTTGTTGTCTGCTCAAAATTCCACTGAATTTTGAGCAGCATGTTCCTCAGCTCCTTCACACTGAATTGACCGGGTGCTACTCCCTCCTCTCCTTCCATGAATCCATAAGTCAATGCAGACCCATACAGTGGTGCAATCACACGCAGGTGTCTTCCTACGGGTCCCATTCCGATAGTCACCAACAATTTCCCTTCGCTTGATACCTTATGCGTGAGGGCTAATAAAAGCAAAGCATCGCTCGGCGTCTTCGGCGTCACCGCAATCTTTGCAATGCTTCCGCCTTCTTCATACATTCTCGCAATGATTGCCAATAAATCTTCACGGCTTGGCATGCCTTTGAAATCATGGAAAGAGAAAATAACAGGTATGTGAAGACTTTTAGCTTTCTCTATTATCATTTTTTTTAGCTCCGCGGGTGAAAAGAATTCGATGTCCACAGCATCTACCTCAGCAGTTTCGAGGATGCTATTCAACATGCCAATTCTTTTGGCTTCAGTGCCTACAAAAGAGCCACCTTCTTCTTTTTTCCTGTTCGTCACGATTATTGGCATTTGTACTGAGGACTGAAAATTTTTTAGCATCGTAACGAATTCTTTCACCTTTCCCATGTTTTTTTCTTCGTTTTCTAAAAGGTCAATTCTCAACTCTATCACGGCAGCACCGCTTTCCTTCGCGCGTTTCGCCTCGTGAATGGATAAACTTTTCATTACGCCTACTACAACCGGCGCATGTCCTAATTCTACTTCGCCTATTCTTTTCAACTTTTGAAACACCTCTTCCATTTCCTATTGTAACTTTCTTAAAAGATAAGTTTAAGTGTTAATCCGTGAAATCTGTGTCTAAAAAATAAACCCTCTTTCTTCTGCTAGCCCATATTAAAAAGCTTTGAGATGATGTCCTCCGTCATTTGCTACCGCAAACTTCTTTTAGCTGCTCGAACATAACATATAAAAAAGGGGGGAAGAAAAATATAATGCATGTATTAAGGAACAACGAAAAGAGAAATCTTTAAGTGTGATTGTGGGGATTTTTTAATACTAAAACTGAGGTATATTAACATGCTCGAAGCAAACAAAGCAGCAGCGATAAAGTTTGGCATAGATACTCATCTCATCGAAGAGAAAAACGATACTCAAAGGAACAGCGAAATTCTCGGTGATGATCTAACTTTTATCCGTGTCAGAGAATTTCAACGAACAAAACATGTTCATCGCCT
>JAGLZV010000195.1 GCA_023131215.1 Candidatus Methanophagales archaeon
GGAAGAGGATTTTAGAATAATCGTCGAGGAATCGTCTAATGTAGCCCTCTATGGCACGGTCATCATCCTTATAGTGATACTGGCTTGGGCTTTCATGTTCAGGAAGTATGGGAGGAGGTGAGAAAGAAATAAAATGGAAGCAAAGGGATTGTTTAACGTCGCAAGAAAGGAGTTCATTGACCACCTGACGAGCAAAAAATTCATTCTCATTCTTGCTTTGTTCCTCATTATTTCGGCGTATTCCATGCATGTGGGCATGGACTACTACAACATGAGGCTGGAAAGTTACAAAGAGCAAATATCGCAAATTGAGGAAGGAGAGCTTAGATATATGCCAGAAAAGCCTTCTATACTTATTATATTCCAAAGGCTGCATTTTGTGATCTCATTACTTGGTGCGATACTTGCGATTGCGATAGGATTTGATTTAATAACAAGGGAGAAGGAGAGTCATTCATTAAAATCGCTGCTGTCACATCCGGTATATCGAGATGAAATTATCAACGGTAAAGCCTTGGGCGGAATTTTAGCACTTGTGCTTGCAGTAGGCATTGCATTTCTCATATTATTTGCAATGCTCCTCATATTCAGCATCGTGCCCGACCTCGATGAGTTCTGGAGGATTGTATTGTTCGGGGCTGTTACGGTCCTGTGCCTTCTCACGTACTTCTCGATTGCGCTTATGGCATCCACTGTTTCAAAGGACAGTGGAAGGGCGCTCATGTATGCTCTCATCATCGTCCTCGCGCTCTCGTTCGCCATGCCGATGATTGGAGGGATGGTCGCAGAAAGCGTGGTTGGAGAACGACCTGAACGACCTATGTCCCAGTCCTATGTAGAGATAAATGTGTCTGGAGAAGTCGTCAGGCAATATGGACCAATGAATAAAGAGGAAGAAGAGGAATGGGAGCGATATAGAGAAGAGTTAAAGGCATATAATGATAAAAAATGGGCAATTCGAGATGCGTTTGATATCTTCTCGCCAGATGGCAATTATATGGTGGTCTCGATATCGCTAACTGACCCGTATGTTACAGAGGTGCACAGCGGCAGTTGGGGCTCATCTTACACTCCTGGCGAAACAACAAGCATCCAGGAATCACTCGAAAAGGTCTGGAAGAGCATCTTTGCGCTCAGTATCTTACCAGTCGTATTCTTTGCAATCGCGTACATAAAATTCATGAGGATGGATATACGGTAGAGACGCAAATGCAAATTGAAAAGTGCAAAATGCAAAGTGAAAAAAATAAATTAATATTCAAAGGATGGTTGATTGAATAAAGAAGGTGAGAAGGAATGGGAGATGTCATACGATTTACAGATCTGACAATTTTCCACTGCTTTACTCTGTTCTGGTCTATTATTTCATTCTGAAAGTTGCCACCAATAAATTGATGAAGAAAGAGACAAACATTATAGAAAAATGTGGATCTTAATAACGAAAATAAAAATATCCTCGCACTCACTTCAACAAAACCACATTGCCGGTTCCTCTCCTCCTTCTCTCTGCCAATCCTTTACTTTCTAATAAATCCAAACCTCAACAGACATTTGACCCTTTTTCGAAGGTTTTCACCCTTCATATTCCTTACTCAACACCTCTTTTATATGCTCGGCTGTTTTCTCACCCACGTGTTCAATCTCCATCAGCTCCTCCTTTGAGGCTGTTAAAATACGTTCAATCGTCTTAAATCGTCTTAACAGGTTCCTTGCCGTCACGATACCGATATTAGACAATGCAGAGATGAGATATTCCTGCTGCTCCGTCAACGATGCCGAAGGCTTCTTACCGTGTGGATTCACCTCCGTCTTGTTCGGCATTTGCTCGCGCTTTGCAATCACGTAGATCAGCGATGCGGTGTCTGCTTCATCGCGCGTTTGTATGATAGGAACAGAGAAATCAACAGCTATGGTTGCCATCACAGCCCTTACCACATTTGGATGCACATTTCTCTGCCCATAAACTGATTCACCCTCGAGGACGAGCAAAGGCTTCTCATACTCTTTCTTCATCCGATGAATTTGCTCGAACAAATTCCTGCGTTTATTTACCAGCGATTCCAGAAAATCCACTGCACTTTTCCTCTCTATGCAAACTCTATCAGAGACAATGTAGTCGCCAATCTCCAAATTCCGTAATTTTAGGTCCACACCCGCTTTCTCCAGAAACCTCGCTACTCCCGACCTCGTCTCCCTTGGATCCACAAAGATGGTTAATTTCAATTCGTTCTCAAAGTCGGTTATTCGCCTTTGCTCCTCTTTTTCCTTACGTTCCGCCGCAGCGGCCGCCAACTCAGCCTTGTTTACCTTTATTTTCTCATTCTCTCCACCTTCACCTTCTATCTCCATCATCCGCATCTCGCTTATCCTCCTCCGCATCTCTCGCTCCTTACTCCTGCTGAGCCAGTAATAGGCTTCGTCCTTCGTCCCTTTTGCAATAAGCACGATTACTTTTCCTACTTTTTTCCTCGCAGTCCTTCCTTTCCTTTGTATGCTTCTTATCGCGGAAGGAATGGGTTCATAGAACAGCACGAGGTC
>JAGLZV010000196.1 GCA_023131215.1 Candidatus Methanophagales archaeon
AACGAAGTTGAAAGTGCGGGCTCGATATTGGAAGATGTTTTGGCGCTGAGCATGGAAGATGTCCTGGAAAGGAGGCTGCAAACGCAGGTATATAAAAAAAGTCTGTCTAATTCGCTAAAACACGCCAGACAACTCATCGTTCACGGTCATATCGCTGTCGACAATAGAAGAGTTACCATTCCATCTTATATCGTGAGTGTGGAAGAGGAAAGGAAAATAGACTACTATGAGCATGCTCCGAGTTCTATTTCTACTACTACCCCCGAGGAAAAAGGAGTGGAAATAGTAGAAGAAGAGGGAAAAGAGAAAGAGAAATAGGACAAAGAGGTTTGAAAATGGCAAACGAGAAATGGGTAATAGCACATATATTTTCTTCTTTTAATAACACTATCATCACGATTACTGATATGACGGGTGCAGAAACGATTGCGAGAGCATCAGGAGGAATGATAGCAAAAGCGGATCGTGATGAGAGTTCCCCTTATACAGCGATGCAGATGGCAGTGCAACTTGCGGATAAACTAAAAGAGCGAGAAATAAGGGGGATACATGTAAAAGTAAAGGCGTCACCAGGGCGTAAAGCGAGAACAACAGCTCCCGGCGCACAGGCGGCGATAAGAGCTTTTGCTCGTGCAGGACTGCGAATAGGGAAAATAGAGGACGTGACACCTGTACCACATGACGGCACGAAGCGCCCTGGCGGAAGGAGAGGAAGAAGAGTGTAGGCTTCAAGGCAAAGGTTTGCGAAGCAATTTGATCAAACTTTTCTAAAGAAAAAATGTTTTTTAGTAAAGGTTTTTGCTTGCAAAAAAGTTTATGGAAGTAAAAATAGTGGAACGAGGGGAAAAAGGAGTAAAATTCCGGCTTTCGGGTGTGAAAGCGGGTTTTGCAAATGCACTTAGAAGAGCAATGATTGCCGAAGTGCCGAAACTTGCAATTGATGAAGTAAACATTCACGAGAATACATCTTTATTGTATGACGAGCAATTAGCGTTGCGTTTGGCTTTGATACCATTGAAGACAGACCTCGGTGTCTATAGTGCTGATGACGTGTTTTCTCTGACTTTAAAAGCGGAAAGTCCCGAAAGAGCGGGATATACAATGGTTTATTCAAAGGAACTCATCTCGTCTGACCCTGGAGTAGAAGCTGCGTTTGAGAATATACCTATTGTGAAACTGATCTCAACGGAAAAGGAAATTGGGGGTATAAGAGCGATTGCAAGACAAAGAATCTCTTTTGCGGCGATAGCAAAGCTGGGCAGGGGGAAGGAGCATGCGAAATGGCAGCCTGTTACCGTTTGTAGTTACAAAAGCGTAGCAAACATGCCAGATGAAGAAGAACATAAGAACACTTTACTTTTTACTGTTGAGGGAGATGGCTCCGTGCCAGTGGATGAGATAGTAACAGAAGCGGCGAGGATAATGCGAAAAAAATGTGAGAGAGTGGTTGAGGAGCTAACAAGAAAAAAATCCTAAATCCCAAATATATTTTTGAAGGAAGTGAAAGCGAAAGTAAAAGCGATTATCCCGTTTAAGAAGGAAGGAGCAAAATCGAGATTAGGTAGGGTTTTAAGCGAAAAAGAAAGGGAAGAACTCGCCGTAAGAATGCTAAAGGATGTTTTGGTTGCGTTATCAGAGTCAGAGATAAAAGAAGCAAAGATAATTTCAACGTGCTCCGAGGAA
>JAGLZV010000197.1 GCA_023131215.1 Candidatus Methanophagales archaeon
AGCTTGAGCGATTGGTGGACTGCATGATGAGGAAGAAGACTGGCTGGTATAATTTCGGATGCGAGTATGCACCCATAAGCAGCACGTCTGCACCTGAGCTCTCCGCAATCCCGCTCGTGTTGTAATCTGACCCTTTCCAATCGCCAATCTGCTCTGGAAATGCCTGCATGTGCTCATTACTCCCGAAGTCCATCATTGCTCGAACCGGCGTTTCATCTCCCGTTGCATGCGAGAGCTCAGTGCCAATGGTAGTGATAGATTTGGCGAGGAGCATGGAAGGTGTAGAGAGAAGTATGATAATCACGAAACCGAGCAAAAGAAGTCCAATGATTTTTGAATAATCTTCGAAGAAACTTTTCATTTTATCCCTCACTTCCCCTTCCCATCCTTGCGACTGTTAGCTTTTAACTTTTGACTTTACATCCAATAATTATACTGATGAGAATCAGAAATATAAATGCGATGATGAAGAGCAGAGGGCTGAAGAAGGTATGGAAGAATCCGTTCGCCGTCTCAGCGCCGTAAGCGTTTGCAATCAGTAGCAGAGACGTAACTCTGAGGATATTTGCGAGAATCGCAATTGGAATCGTTGCACATAGAAGAGTTGCTTTTTTGTAGAGCGGGCATCGTAAAATGTAGATGAAGACCGCTGCCAGAGCCAATAAAGAAATTAGCGAATTCATGCCGCTGCACGGTAAACCGATGATGAAGGAAGCATCTTCAAGTTGAATCTCAGCTCCAATCCTTGTAATCGGGATTCCAAGCATTTCGATAAATAAAGTGGGATAATATGCGGACAGTGATTGCAGAACGTATGCGACTTTTTCGAGGAATACAAAAGGCAAGGGGATAGCGAAGATGAGGAAAGATATTGGGAAGAGACAGGAGCGCATCATGGGTTTACCATAGAAATAAAGGATTAACCCGCTTGCCGTGAATAAGAATGAAAGTGCGGATAAAAAGGGGAAGACTTTGATAAAGGCGATGACGTAGAGGATAAGACCAAAAGCAAAGAGGAAGATTCCTGGTTTAAATTTAAAAGGTTCGGGTTCGAGGTCAGTTTCTGAGTTAGTTTCAGGTTTTTTATTTTCACGTTTACAAATGTTTCGCCATGCGATAAAACCACAGATAATCGGGATCAAGAAGCCGTGAGAGTAGTAGGGGTCAGTCAGCCATGAATTAATCAGCCATATAAAAGTACGAAAATACAAGAGCGATAAGAGTAGCGAGATAAAAATAGTGCTCTTCTTTATCTTCATATTTAAACTCCTCTTTATCCCATGTTCTCAAATTTATTATTTTATCTCTTCGTATTCATAAGAAAAATCCATTGACAACAAATGAAAATAGAAATTGATGCTGTATTTTTTCACCGTGTTTGTCGGTATTATCAGTTCTATTTCTTCGTGAGCGTCATCATCATTCCACCTTATTGATATATATACATCCGTATCTCCGGAATTATTTAGCGTCACGGTATAGCTGCCAGTAATGCTTAAATGCCATAAATCCGGATGTATCTCATAATCTGTTAACTCACAGCCGAGATCGTTTATCCACATTGTATATGTTTCATTTTCATTTTCATTTTCTTCACTCGTGAATATTGATGCAGATACAGATATAGGGTAAAGGTTAAGTGGGAGAACGAAAAGCAAAAGCAGTGCTATTGTAAAGAAAAACAAAAACCGCCTGTACTTCTTTTCCTTTTTCATCGTCCTTACAATTTTTGAATATTGTTTTTCTTCTAAATAAAACTTCAATTTCAAAAAGTAGTTTAACAAATTAAAACCTTTTCATGCGTCCGCCATGCCACAGAAACTTTTTTCTCTGGATTCAGTCCATGCCATATATCCTTTCCATCAACCTTTATCACATATTCGAATTTTTTCTCCATTATCATCACCTATTAAATATTATCCAACGACTATCGCATTCCTTAGATAATCCTTTTCCAATCTGAACGTGAAATTTTAATTTAGTACGACTACAAAAACAAATAAAAAAGCGATAAGAGGAGCGAAAAAAAAAACTCCTCTTTTTCCTTACCCCATCTAACCTACCTGCATCCTGTATCTTTCTTTCGCTATTGCGATTTATTGTTCCTTCTTTTAAACTTTTAGGAAAAGTTTAATCAAAAACGCTTCCGCAGAACGTAGCCTGCAAGTGCGAACAAGCCTGTGCTCGTTAGTATTATCCTCGGCAGCTCTGAGACTGGGTAATCGGGATATCTGGATATGACGTACTCAGTCTACCGTTAGTCTGGTTGATTATATTATTTCTCTTCTAACCTAACCAAGCGTCATTTTTGCTAAATTCGATATGCAAATCAAGTTTTTCTAAAAGGTCTTTGAACCCTATAATTAAAGGAATATCCTCCACTGAAGCAAGGTAAGCAAATATCTCAAACCCCTTTTGATTGCCAAGTTCATCAAACACAACGCATTTTATCTTGGCTACCTTGACATCAACCTTACATTCAGGCTTTGGAGATACGCCTCTGACTTCATAGTCCGCCAACATTTTGGTCTCCAAATTCTGCCATATTTCCAGGGGTAAGAGGGAGGTGTGAGCACCTGTGTCAACGACTGCATCATAAGGTTTTGTGTAGCCAGAGGGCGTTTTAAATCGCACCTTAGCCATTACCCTGAGTAAACTCCCATAGCCGGGAATTAAATTCTCCAGTTTCTCGTCTTCCCAGCTTATGAATGAAAGCCTTATCATTTCAGCACCTCAAAATAGAGGGTGCTCCCTCAACAAAAATGACAGGAATCAGTTCCTTCTTTTTATTTGTTCTTCTTTCCGCCTCCATCTCGGTATCTCTCAAACTCTTCCCGGCTGCTACAACCTTTTCATTTACGATTGCGACCCATTTATCCGGGTATTTCTTTACCAGTTCTGAATAATTCCTCTCTCCCCATTTCATATCGTCCAAAAATCTCTTAGGAATGTTTATTTTTTCCATTTCTTATCATCACCTTAGATAATATTAAATATTAGAATAAAATAAAACTTCGATAAAAAATTGCGATTCATTTCAGGTTTGGGGAAGAAAAAAAAAGTCTTCTAACCTACCGAATATGCTCAATAAAGTGTGGAAAAATTCCAAATCTCAAGCACCAAATTTCAAACAAATTCAAATATCTAAATTCAAAACAAACCCCTAAAATTCTGTTTTGAACATTGGGATTTTGGTATTTGGTATTGTTTGTTATTTGTGATTTGGAGTTTAGGATTTATAAGTCCACCGAATATTGAGCAATTACAACCTACCTGCATCTTGTATCCTGCATCCTGTATCTTTCTTTCGCTATTTCGATTTATTGTTCCTTCTTCTATAGCCAATGTAGCCAAATAGCGTGAGCAAGCCTGCGCTCGTTAGTATTATCGTCGGCAGCTCTGAGACTGGGTCATCAGAGGATTTATGGAAAACTCAGGTTTCACGATTTTTGTCGGCTTCCAAGTCTTTCAGAAACGCCACGAGAATTTCTTCCTTTATTCTGTATCCTTTTTCTATGAGTTCGAATACCATTTCTCTAAGTTGAACTTTGTTCATCCTTCCATCTAAATATTGCTGTCTCAATATTGAAATCGTTCCCCTTGGTTTCAGATCATACAGCCTTGCAACTATCCTTGCCTTTCTTTCATCTACAAGTACGATGTCAACCCCTTCTTTCAATGCTAATGAAATAACAGCTCTCTCACCCTGATGCAATGATACTGGCAATCTCTCATCGATCTCGGTCTTCCCAATTTTTAGGTAGTGTCCTAACATGCAG
>JAGLZV010000198.1 GCA_023131215.1 Candidatus Methanophagales archaeon
GATTAAGACAAAACTTTTTTTGCAAGCAAAAACCTTTACTAAAAAATATAATATAAGTTTCTTTGATCAAACTTTCTTTGGGAAAGAAAGTTTGATGGTAAAGCTTTTCTTTCTATTTAAGACACGGATTTACACTGATTTACGCGGACTTATTTAAGTTTGACATTGTTGATTTTTATCATCTGTGTTAATCTGCGTTAATCTGTGTCAATAATTTATTTTCTTGTTTCGGCTATGCATTTGGTTTTTGGTTGTTTGGGATATCTCTCAAAAAGGTTATGTATATTCGGAAAAGCGGAAAAAATCGAAAACTTTATATACCCCTAATCAAAAAAGATTGATATCAAAAAGTAGGAGAGAGAGATAGATATGAAAATCACAAAAAAGATGGTCATTGTTGGTTTGGTTGTGGTAGTGGTTGTGCTTGGAGTTGCCGGGGCTGCTATGTCCAGCTATATGCACAAACCGGAGAGCTGTAGTAAAATGTGTCATGAGATGCAACCCTTCTATGATTCCTTGGTGGTTTCAGCGCATGGGCGTGCCGGAATAATGGATTGTCATGAATGTCATAGGCCAGAAGGACCGCCCATAGGGCATGGCATCGCGCATATCAAGGGGATAGAGGCTTCAGAAATCGAAGATGAAATACCAGAAGCCCCAAAAAACGAATATTGCATGGAATGTCACCAGCAGTACCCCGCAGGACATG
Organism: Candidatus Methanophagales archaeon; assembly: GCA_023131215.1. Taxonomy (GTDB): domain Archaea; phylum Halobacteriota; class Syntropharchaeia; order Alkanophagales; family Methanospirareceae; genus JAGXOS01. Next base: position 710 of record JAGLZV010000198.1, read on the forward strand.
AGGAACATATCGGATGGATGGGTCAGAGATTTCCGGAGTACAGCGGTTATGAGTGCATAATTTGTCACGACGACCATAGAATAACAGTTAGCGCGGAAACCTGTACGATTTGCCATCCAATACAGGGTTGAGCAGGAGAAAAAAAATGAGAAAGGGACAAATGGGGAAAGTCGAAAGGTTGGGATTTTCCCAACTTCGATGACCTTATTTCCCCTAATTTTTTACATACTATACTATCTTTTAGGTCGCTTTTTGCCGCTCGTGTTCACAAACTCCCCAACTAATAGTACAACCATTCCTATTCCCATTAATACTATCCCAGTCCAAATAAGCCCGACTAAGGGTATTTTTTTTACCCCAACAATAAAATCTTCTGGTTGAACTTTCTGCCCCATAAGAGCGTAAAGCAGTGAATTAGAAGTGGAAAGCGTGTATTGCATGTGGACATAGATATCCGAGGTTGGAGTGGAAATGATTGAAGGTTTGGAAACAATACCGTGGTTTGCATAAAGGTATAACCACAAGGCTCCTTGGTGAACATTCCCTCCTTCTTCTCTAATCGTAACGTCCATCTTTAGAGCAGAGTGTTCTGGCACTATGAATTGATGCTGTGGCGAGTAAACACTTCCAGTGCCCGTAAATATGGTGAAATTATTCAATTCAATTCTCGTCTCCAAGGTCTCAATTGTGGAGTTCGGTTTTGCGAGAATGAAATCGCTTTCTGTCTCAGCAGCGGAACTGACAAAAACGCCTATTAAAATGATTATAATTGCTAAATGCACAATAGTTTTGCCCCACAACCGTGAAGAGTTCTTCTTTTTTGGCAATCTTAGAGCCCGAGCGAAATTGTAAGCGATAGCAGACCCCGCAGCGAGTATGAGAGGTAGCCCGAAGTTGACAAGCGAATTTGGCGTTGGCTGCCCGAGCCACGCTAAAATAGCTCCAACACCCAACACCGCGAGGATTAGCCCCGCGTATTTCTTTACATTCAGGTATGTACTGATGTTGCAGCCGGCTAAAGCGGCTGCGAAGGCGAGCACGAAAGGGAAGCACCATTTGTTATAAAATTCTGGACTCGTAGTCATGGGGTTCTCCCTGAAAAAACCTCCTATTATTGGTGCTGCATCTCCAAGGAAGCATATTAATAATATGAATATTAGTGACCAGTAGGCGATGAAGATAGAGATAGAAGAAAGTGAAGAACTATCAACATCAAACGTATAAAGAGGTTTTTTCGCTTTTCGCCACAGATAGAAAAAGTAAAAAATAATGCCTGCTGCGAATAACATTAGTGCAGGTCCGACAGGTGAGCGCCCAAAAGCATGAACCGACTCTAACAGCCCTCCCCGGGTCAGAGCAGTGCCGAATATAACAGCTAAAAAAGTGACCATGAGCGTGAATTCCTTAGCCATGTTTCCATCTCTGCCTCTCTTAGGTGATAAGTGAAAATATGCAGTGAGAGCTAACCAAGGAAGTAAAGAAGCCGTTTCCACCGGGTCCCAGGACCAGTATCCTCCCCAACCCAGCACTTCGTAAGACCACCAACCCCCAAGAGCTATTCCAAGAGCTAAAAACAGCCATGCTGCGTACAGGGAACGCTTTAAAGTCCCTCTTTCACGCTCCCCCGTCTCTCCTGTTATCATGCCTGTCAGTGTCAGTGCGAATGCGAAAAAGACGAAAGTGTATCCTAAGAAAACCACTGGTGGATGGATAAGCACCCAAAACGTTTGCAACAGTGGATTAAGTCCAGAGCCGTCCGGCATAGACATAGGAAAATGTTCAAAAGGGCTGTGCAGCAGGACGACGAGGATGAAGAAAATGAGGAAGAGGTCTGCTATTTTATATAGAGTTATACGAAACGTGCTTCTTTTTTCATCCTCGGTTTCTGATTCTTTAAACCGATACACGAAGTAAACGAGGGTAAACAGAAAAGTCAGAAAAAGCATTGACCCGCTACTGCCTATCCAGGGGTCTCCGAGCTTATACCAGATGGCTAAGCTCGATGAGCTGTAAGAGTAAACCTCGCTCAAGGAAAAATTATCACTTACGAAAGCCCACGTGAGTGATAGGTACGAGGCCACAATCAACGCACAAGCTATGGCTGAAGTGTAAAATGCATATTCAAGTGTCTTCTTTTCTCCAGCCTCCGCCTTTGCTTTTGCTTTTGCCTTTAACAGCAGGATAAAGTCAAAAACCAGCAGGATGCCAGCGAGGATTATGAAGAGTTCTCCTATTTCCATCTACATACACCACCTGATAGTTACGCCTTTCTGTAATCGCTTCTATATATAACCCCCTTATTTTTACTGGTTGTTTCAAGAAAAAAAGCGATATCTTTTTATAATAAAATGTGATTCTACATTACAATAGAAACATTAAAACATTATTGTAAGGGCTTATACAATGTTTGAAAAAGAGAGTCAAAAACATCCGTATTCACACTCGCCTGGTGAAAAGGAAAACTTCCTGCCACGGCTCATCTCCTGGAACATGACCTTCGGCTGTAATTTGCGGTGTCCGCACTGTTACATAAATGCTGGAGAAAGAGCGGGAAAAGAAGAGTTAAGTACGGATGAGGGGAAGACGCTCATAGACCAGATAGCAGAAGTAAGCAAACCCATTCTTATATTGAGTGGTGGAGAACCCCTGCTCCGTGATGACGTTTTCGAACTCGCGCGGTACGCAACAGAAAAGGGCTTAATAGTAGCGATGGGGACCAATGGAACTCTAATAACTGATTCTGTTGCGAGTAATTTAAAATCAAGTGGTGTAAAAGCAGTTGCTATCAGCCTTGATTCCTCCGTTCCAGATCGGCATGATGCATTTCGTGGCGTGAAAGGTTCATGGAAAGGTGCGTTGGAAGGGATTGATGCGTGCATAGAAAACGGTATAGACGTTCAGGTAAACACCACCGTGACGGAGCAGAACTACGATGAAATTGACGACATAATGGCGTTAGCGGAAAAACATGGTGCAAGTGCTTTTCACCTCTTCTTTCTCGTGCCTACGGGCAGGGGAAAAGAAATAGAAGATATATCCCCCGATATGTATGAGCGCATGATTGAAGGAGTGCTTGATAAGATAGCAAACGCAAAATAT
>JAGLZV010000199.1 GCA_023131215.1 Candidatus Methanophagales archaeon
CTCTCGAAATAGCCTGAAATAGCCACCTAACGCATGTGAATAACAAAACAGGCAGTTATGGCTGCAACCATTATAAGGGTTTATTACAAGTTTTTCAGAGGTGCATTCTCTGTTCCCATCCGGTTCTATCCCCTTCCACCACCCGTGTAGCTCTTTATTCGACTCAACTAAAATATGTGGTATTGGGCGTTGTACGACTTCAAATTGCCGGGATATTCTCCCGAATTCAACGGTTATCTTACTGGATTTGTTAGGCATGTCACTTAAGTAGTATAATTCCAATTTTAAAATATCACTTTCAATAGAGAAGACAATGAAACCGAAAGCGATATGGAATGAGCTGAAGTTCGGAGAAAGAACGTTTTTTCCCGCAGTAAGAATATTAGAAGAGATGAAGGAAGTCGTGTTGGATAAGAGTTTTTTAGCGAGTGCGAACATGGATATGGAGCTATATTACATGTTCAGGGAAGTATCGAAGGGCGAGGAGGAGGAGAAGAAAATAAAGGAGAAGGGATTAAGATATGACATCACCATTATTCCTCCGAATAAGCTCGGTTTGGAATTTGTTAAAACCGCAGGACACTATCATCCCTTCCTGCCCGATTCTGACATAACTTATCCAGAAATATACGAAGTATTAGAAGGTGAAGCGCATTACCTTTTACAGCGCAGGGAGGATGTAAGGGGCATTGAAAAGATAACAGACGTAGTGATAGTAAAGGCGAAGAAAGGAGATAAAATCATAATTCCACCCAATTACGGGCACGTTACGATAAACCCCTCTGAAGTGACTTTAAAGATGGCAAACTGGGTTGCAAGGTCTTTCTCCTCGATATACGAGCCAGTGAAGAGGCGAGGAGGTGCAGCTTACTTCGAGTTGACGAATGGCGAGTTTGTGAAGAACGGGAATTATGAAGAAGTGCCAAGTATCAGATTTTTGAAGCCACCGGATATAGAAAAGGAAGTTGGACTAAACCTAAGCAAAGAAGTTGAGATGTATGAGCTAATTAAAGAACCCGAAAAACTGGAATTCCTTACGAATCCAAACCTTTTATTAAAAAGAAAAGCTTTTGTTTAGAGCTTAGAAATTAGGATTTATGATTTCCCCTTCTTATTGAGCATGTTAATAGCTCACTTCACTGCCTCTATTATTTGCATTGGAATACGTCACCAAAGCTCGTATCTCTTTTCCCTCCAGAAACTCTTTTGTCACCGCAGTGAGCTCCTTTGCTCTTTTCTCTCCCTCTACTATTGCATACGTTGCAGGACCAAAAGAGGACATCCCATGCCCTAACGCATTGGCATCGAAAAAACCAAAAAGTTCCTTTATTATATCATGCTGAAGCTCTACCTCCCTTTTTTTGAACCCCACCTCCTGCAGCATGGTTAAACTCGCAGCAAAAGAAAGTATGTCTTTCTCAAGCACCGAAGGCAGAATCCGCATAAGCACTACCCTGCATATTTTTTCCACTTCTTCTCTTTTTATCGGACAATACCGCTTGAAAATTTCTATCTCTTCAGGTCCGTGCGCACCCCTCTTCACCGCCGGTATTGCAACCACAAAGAACCAATCTTCGGGGAGTGGATGCTGAAAGAGAACTGGTGCCGGAGGAACCTTCGATGCAGAAGAAGGAAGGAAACTTGTTTTTACTTCATCATTTTCCAGTTCATTCCTGCTTTCATCCTCATCCTTCCGAAACATATGTCCCCCGTCTAAGATGAACCCACCCTTAGCGAAAGCAGCCGTGCCTATCCCAGAAGTGCCTCCTCTCCCAACCAGTTTTGCTAATTCCACTGCACTGTAGCTGTAGCTTCTGTTTTCCAGCACGGATATTGCTTTTGCTACACATAACGACAATTGTGTCTGAGAGCCCAAACCCACATGCGATGGCAAGGGCTTCAATATCTTTATACTGTAATATCCCCTTAGCTCTGGCTCTATTCTACTTCTTATCCGTTCCAATATGGGAACAACTTCTTTTGGATTCTCTTCCTTCTCAACCTCTTCATCAACCACTGATACCTCTATTTTCAAAGAGGGTTCATTCAATGCTACTCCTATTCCACCATCCACTCTTCCAAGCTCCCCGTTCAGGTCTGGAAGGGAGGAGTGGAGTCTGCTTGGCGAAGTTATAAGAGCACTCATCT
>JAGLZV010000002.1 GCA_023131215.1 Candidatus Methanophagales archaeon
AGAGCGATGCAGGACCTACTCCCACTGCTCAAAGAAGGTTTTGACGAACTCTGGCAGGAGATTTACGTACTCGCTACGACACGCATTCTTGGTTATATCCCCTTGAAGCGGGTTGGGAGCGTGTGGGAGCGACTCCATGATCCGAACAAGCTCACTCCGAATCTCAGCTCGAAGAAGCTTTCTGAGGTGTTGAAGGTGGTGGGCTCGGACAGAGGCGGTCAAGACATCATCTTCAGGGAGCTATCGAGGAATGGCCGGCAGTTTGTCTACGATCTGAGTGTTGTCTTTACACGTTCCGAGGGCATCAACATTGCAGAGGTGGGGTACAACAAAGACCACATGTATGTTCCGCAGATAAATCTCGCACTCCTCTATTCGGTGGATAAGGGCCTACCAACCATGATAAGGGCACTGCCAGGCTCGATTAAGGATATAACCTCTCTGTATAACTCGCTCAGAGAGAGCGGCATAGAGGGCAAGATACTCATACTTGACCGGGGATTTTTCTCCAAGGACGTTGTGGCGTTTCTCCTTGAACAGGAGATATCCTTCCTCCTTCCTGCTCGAAGGAACAGCAAGCTATACGATATAAGGATTCACCTCACAGGACACTTCTTCTACCGTGAAAGACTGATCAGGTTCGGGAAGAGGCGGGTAGAGGGGTATTTCCTCTATTTATTCGAAGACGCAGTGCTGAGGATGGAGGAAGAGAAGACGATGTATAAGCGACTGGATGAGGGAACAATCAATAAGGAAAGGATTGAGAGAGGTCTAAAACGTGCTGGAAGGATCCTTCTAATCTCTGATCTGGATAAAGATGGAAGAGAGGTCTTCACGATGTATAAACAGCGCGGTGGTGTGGAGAATCAGTTTGATACCTATAAAAATGTGCTGAATGCCGACAGGATGTATCTCCAAGACGATGAGAGCGTTTTCGGGCATCTATTCACGTCCTTCTTAGCCCTCTATGGCTACTGCACGCTCGAGGCTGCGCTTAAAAAAGCCGGGCTTCTCCGTAAGTTCTCCCCTATAGATCTGCTGGAAGAGTTTTCAAAGGTTTATATCGTCACGGATGGCGAGCGGGAGGTAATTTCAGAGATTCCGAGAAAAGTAGCTGAACTCGACAAACTGTTAGGGATTGATGTATTCCCTAAAATGATGCGGAGTTAGGGTTTGAAGTATCGGTTGAACGTGGTGTAATGCTCCAGAACATCCAGGATGAACCCTTCTTCAATCGCCTGCCGCATGGAATATATGTGGAAAGCAACAGGCTTACCTTCGGCATTCTTCTGACCAAAGAGTTCCAAAGTCTTGTTCTTAGGCGTTGCGGTAAATGCAAAGTAGGAGATATGGGACTGTCGCCCTCTGGTTCGGATTTCCTTGATGATTTCGTCTTCCGGGTCGAAATCGTCCCGGTCTTCTTCCTCTGCTTCTTCAAGATTAACAGATAATACTTTCTTCAAATGCTTTGCTGATTCGCCTGATTGGCTGGAATGCGCTTCATCTAAGATAACGGCAAACCGCTGACCTCGTAAATTGGTCATCGCTTCGGAAATAACCGGGAATTTTTGCAGTGTTGTTGTTATAATACCCTTTCCCTCTTCTAATGCTTTCTTTAACTCTTTAGAACCCTTTTCTACCGCTTTAACCACGCCTGGCGTCTGTTCAAATTGTTTAATATTATCGCGCAGTTGTTTGTCCAATACCTTGCGGTCTGTCACCACAACAATACTGTCAAACAGCCGTTCCTTATCGGTCTCCTTCTGATAGAACCGTGCCAGTTGGTGACATAGCCATGCGATTTCATAAGACTTACCAGACCCCGCAGAATGCTGAATAAGGTAGTTATTGCCTACACCCTCTTTCTTTACTGTGTTCAACAGTTGTCTGACCAAATCCAACTGGTGGTATCGAGGGAAGACAAAAACTTCTTTCGCTAATTCTACCACTCCTCTGGTCTCGTCCCAAAATTTTTCCGTCTTGACGTGGACATGCAGGTAATCATTGATGAGATTCAGCAACGTATCGGGTTGCAGGATGTCTTCCCATAGATATGCGGTCTTGTGCCCATTTGGATTAACCGGGTTTTCTGTGTCCTTATTAAAAGGCAGAAACCTGGTTTTATCACCCTCCAGTTTAGTGGTCATAAAGACCTTTTCATTTCCAACGGCAAAATGTACCAGACAGCGTTTGAACTGTAACAGAGGTTCTCTCGGGTCTCGGTCAGTCTTGTATTGTTTGACCGCATCTTCAACAAACTGACCTGTCAGCGAGTTCTTCAGCTCTGCGGTGATAACAGGAAGACCGTTAAGGAAGATGGTAAGGTCTAACGAGCTTTCGGTCTTCTTGCTGTATTTGAGCTGTCGGACAACGGAGAACCTGTTTTGTGCATACAGTTTTTGATGTTCGGGGTTCATTCCGCTGGCGGGTTTGTAGTACGCCAATCGGAACTTTGCTCCTCTGTCCTTGATGCCTTTCCGCAGGACGTGCAGAGTACCCCTATTACGGATTTCCTGTGACAGGCGGTAACACAGTTTGTTTGCAGTGTCTGCACCGTATTGCCGCTGCAGTTTTTCGTGTTCTTTTGGTTGTGTCGCCTGAATGAACTGGATGACTTCATCGGGTATCAGGCATAGGTCTTTGTCGTAGTCTTTGGGGTGGCGTTTGTGATAGCCCGAAGTCAGAAGGTGCTCTACTATGTGCTCTTCAAAATCCTGTTCTTTGTAGGTTTGCGGTGTCATACTGAAACTTCCTCCCTTACATCGATCTTACCTGTAACAGCTTCGGAGATGAGGGCTGTGCGGTATTCTTGGAGGAGTTTAATAGATTTAATATGATTCTCAATCGATATGTCAATCTCTTTTGCTATTTTATCTAAATACTCTGCGATTTGATTTTGTTCATTAATTGGGGGAAGTGAAATATATGAGCTATTAAATGAATGGGTACTTAGACCATAACGTGTTATCCCATTTGCCGATACAACAAATTGATCATTGAATTTCTTTGCACAGAATAGACGGAAAAGATATTCGCCCAATAGAAATCTTCTGTCTGGACGAATATGCGTAAGATGATAACCGCATAGAACATTATTAAAGTCTTCAGTAACCAAAGCAGCATTAGCAATATCATCAGGAGTTTCTGAATCCTTAGTAGCTAATACATCACCATATTTAATTGAAAATTTTTCGATTTCACGAGGTAATGCTGTTGCTTTCATAAATCCAATTTTGCTATTAATAAACTCATTGTTATACACATCTAAATAGTTACATAAAAATACGTCTTCTTCATTTTCATAACTCTTCTTATCAACATTACTAAATTGCACATTAGCAATATACTTTAGTCTTTTCACTTCCCAATGCTCCGGTATCTTCCCCAACCACTCAATGCCCGAATCTTTCATCTTCACATTGGGGTTCAGTCCTTTGGTAACTGCCTGGTTGATGATTGCCGTGCGTTGTTCCTTGAGAAGGTCTATCAGTTTCTGTGTCTTATCAATGAGCGTGTCTATCTGACGGGTCTTGCGGTCGAGGTAGTTTGCGATGGCTTGTTGTTCGGATTTTGTGGGAGAAATGATGTTTATTCTTAAAAACTCTTCGGGATACAATCTCAATCGTGAGTCTATTATACCAGTCGAATTACGTTTGAATTCTGCTATATAGAAATCAGTGCGAAGCAAGTAGTGGAGGTATGTTGGATCATAATTGTCCGAAATACAACGAAAAACGGAATATGAGGGACTAACAATTCCATCCCAAAAAGTCACCCCCAATCCTCTTTTCCATGCCAACATGATGTTTATTATCAAATCGTTACGCTTACAAATCTTATACCCAACTAAGGAATCTGCCCTGGTTAACCAATCTCCTTCTTCTATAACTTCACGACGTGGAGAAACCCCATAATATTCGGATACGGATAATAATGTTTCAGAACCATCTTCTGACTTTTCTTTTACTTCTTTATAAACATACTTTCCTCTCTGCACTTCCCAATGCTCAGGAATCTCCCCTATCCCCTCAACGCTGCTGTCTTTATACTTCAAATATGGTTTCATAGTCCATCAACCCAACTCTTCCAGAATCTTTTTAACTTCTTTTTTAAGCTGTAACAGATTGGTAGTTGCGATCTGCCAGACTTCTTCCGCGTCAATCCCGAAATAATCATGAGCCACCAGATTTCTGAATCCTTTAATTTTTATCCAGTCTATACGGCTATATTTTTCCTTAAACTGAACTGTAAGTCTTTCCACCATTTCGCCAATAATGATGAAATTCATCATAGCAGCATCAAAGCTAATTGTATTTTCAAAAAACTCATCAGCATCAGCAAAAGGAGAAATATACTCCTCTATCTTTTCAATAGCTTCCAGTATTCCCATGAGATTTTGTTTGTCTTTACTCCACATACACCGCCTCGTTGATGATTTGAGACTTCACATAAGATTTAAGATATTTCTCTCTCGCTATATCCACATCGCGATGAAACTGCTTACCAATAAATTCCCGTAATTCCTCTTTCAACTCGTAAATAGCAGGCGTATTCTCTTCCAATTCAATGATAATGTCTATATCACTATCTTCTGTCTGTTCATTATGCACAAAAGACCCAAAGAGCCCAATTTTTTTAATAAAAAAATGCTCTTTTAAATAGTTCATGTTTTGCCGAATAAAATTCAAAATATCTTCCTTCTTTATCATTTTCGCACATCTCCCAGAATATCCTTTAACATCCCTTCAGTTTCCCCTTCCAGCGCCATAATGCCCGCCTTGATCTCTTCTAAAGATCGCAGGGGTTTATATTCGTAGAAATACTTTGTAAAGTTAATTTCATATCCAACCTTATCCTTGCTTCTATCCATCCACGCATCTGGAACGTGTGGTTTAACTTCACGTTCAAAGTATTTGTCAATATCCTCTTTCAACGGAACTTTCTCATAATCCCGCAATGATGTATCAGGTTTAGGTTTTCCTCTTTTATCTCGTACAATTTCGCCGTTCTCAATGAGGGGTCGTTCAACGGTAATCTTAGTATATCCAAAATCATCATTATCAAAAATCTTACAGTTTTCTCCTGCTTCAAACTGTGTGTAAATCGCGGTGATTTCTCGAATCTGCTCATCAGTAATGTAATTCCGTTTATTCCCCAGACTCTTTCTCATCTTCTGGTAATAGTCCACAGCATTGATGAGCTGGACTTTTCCTCTGCGTCTTTCGGGTTTGCGATTGGACACAATCCAGATGTAAGTGGCAATTCCCGTGTTGTAAAATAATTCAGTGGGAAGTGCAATGATAGCTTCCAGCCAGTCGTTTTCAATAATCCATTTGCGGATATTGCTCTCGCCAGACCCCGCATCACCGGTAAAAAGCGGAGACCCGTTAAAGATGATAGCAATGCGACTTCCACGAGGTTCCATCTTGGAGATCATGTGCTGCAAGAAGAGTAACGCGCCATCACTAACTCGTGGTAGTCCCGCATGAAACCGACCATGGTACTCGTTCGCTTCGTTCTTGATAAACTCCTGCTCCTTTTTCCAGCTCACACCAAACGGAGGATTGCTCAGCATATAGTTAAATCTAGTTCCCTTGAACCTGTCTTCACTGAAGCTTGTCCCCTGACGGATGTTATCAGCCTCTTCACCCATAATCAGGACATCGGATTTGGCAATGGCGTACGTCTGCTCGTTCAGTTCCTGCCCGTACATCACGATTTCCACATCGGGGTTGATCTTCTGCCGGATATGCTCCTTTGCAATCGTGAGCATACCGCCTGTTCCACATGCCGGGTCAAAAACAGTTCGGATAATTCCTCTACCTTTGAGTTCCTCTTGATGTTCTGCAAAGAGGAGATTCACCATCAATCGTATCACTTCACGGGGTGTGTAGTGTTCACCCGCGGTCTCGTTGGACATCTCGGAAAATCTGCGCAGAAGCTCCTCAAAGATGTAGCCCATTTCATGGTTCGCAACCACATCGGGATGCAGGTCAATTTCAGTGAATTTATCTACAAGCGGGAACATGAGGTTGTTCTTGAGCAGTCTGGCGACAATCTTGTCTATCTGGAAATTATCTATCATTTCTCGGACGTTCTCACTGAATCCGTTGATGTAGTTGTTGAAGTTCAGTTCTATGTTTCCGGCATCCTGTGCCAACCGGCGGAGGTCGTAATAGGAAGTGTTGTAGAAATTCAGCCCGTTGGTTGCGTGTAATAATACCTGTGCGGGGTCTGGCAGAACGTCTTTGAATTTCTTGTAAGTCGTAATGACTGCGTCTTTGTGGTCTTCCAATACGCAGTCCAGCCGTCTCAAGACCACGAAGGGGAGAATGACATCTCCGTATTCATGTTGTTTGAACGACCCACGTAAAATGTCGTCTGCAACCTGCCATATGAAGTTTGCCTTGTCCTGGAAGTTGTTCATAAATATTTTATTGTATATAAAGTATAACTTTCTTCTATTTAAGACACAGATTACACGGATTTACACGGATTTTTTCTTTTGGTGGGTTAGGTGAGCAATTTTTAACGGCATTAATCTTTTCATCTGTGTTAATCTGCGTTAATCTGTGTCTATAATTTATTTTTTTGATTCTTCTATTCTCCCCTCTTGTGTCTCTTTTCCCGATAATGATTATCTTGCTTCACAGTTTCCTCACCTCATCAAGAAATGCAGGACGATTTTTAAATTCTGCTTTTAAACCAGAAAAACGCTTTTTCCACCGTGATTCATCTTTTAACAGATTAATGTAAATGTGTTTGACCTTAGCCAAATATCCCGCCGCAATACGATACGTATTTCTATTTCCTCCCGGGATGTTTCTATAAGCACTTTGCCAGTAATACTCTATTATCTTTTCTGGAAAATCTTCTTCCAGCTTAGCTGCGAATTCATCAAACTCATTTATCATTATCCATTGATTCTTAGAGGGCTTTAAAATTGTATGCAAGACTGTCTCTCTCATGTTTTTGTCCAAGCAGATTCGTAGATAGTCACAGATATCTTTTTCTTGAACATCTTTGAATATTTTGGGCTCAACCTGTTTCCAGTCTGCAGCCCTCATGAACTCTTTCATTTTCTTGTATTCTGCATAGTAGTTTCCATATCGCATGATTTTATATGCTTTTTGCAGAGCCTCTTTTGCTTTTTCGTAATTACCTTGAGTTTTATAATACTCAAATAGTCTGTCCAGCATGTCCTTCTCTTCGCTCTTCCGGGTCAACGCAATCCGAACAATTCGTTCTACATTAGGTGTGTCTCTTTTTTTAGCAAAATGCTCGAACAAAAATTGAAACAGCTCTGTAAGCTTCCCTTCACCTTTTAATATCCCCTGTTCTGCTGTTTCCAGTGCCTTTTGCAAATCTCCCTTCTTAACATAGAACTCCGCCAAATCCCAGTAATCCATACCGTAATGGAGATTTTCCATACGCATTTCTAAATATGCTCTTTCATTGCAAAGATAGTTCTTCTGGATACGCATAATCAATTCTTTTCGCCAATCAGAGGGATGTTTTGCCAGTTTTTCCACTAAATATTCCCATTCTTCCTTCATCTCGCACATCTCGAAAAAAATATGCATCAATTCATCCTCAAAACCTGAATTCCCCTTATCATACTCCAAAAATGCGTCATCAAAAAATTCAAACTTCACGTCTGAGGATATATTACCTTCTTTAATCAATTCGGAAATTTCATTTAGCCAGTGATAAGCTTCCTCCTCTTCATCTTCAGGTCCACCGCCATATTCATTGAATTTCGAGATTATATTTTCGGCTTTTTCCCAGTATTCCATCAATAACTCGTCATTTAGAGTCGCTACTTCCTCTGCAACTCTTGAAGCCTCTGCCTTCTCTTTAAACCACTCCAAAACCAATCTGTGTACTTCCGAGTTTTTCCTTATTAGATTTTGTACTAAATTGTATAAGTCCTCGACACCAAGAGATTTTAATTCTTCATCTAAACTAAAACCTTCGCTTTTCTCTTCTCCTTGTTCGCTATGCGAAGACATTTATACCACCTCTATCAATTCTTTCTGAATCTTTTTATTTATCTTCCAACTATGAAAAAGGGCTTCTATGTCCAACTTTTTGCGGGTATATGAAGTCCTCCGAAGGGGAATTTTGGACAAAGCGGAGCTCTGTTATGCAAAGTTGCTCATGCCTTTTCATAAGCGCTCAGAAATTTCTCACGCTATATTCCTGCTTGCCTACAGATTACCCTCAATGTGGAACCTTTTATTCTCTCATGCTTTGGCATAGTTAAAGGTGTCTTGGTGCCATCCGGGTTCTCTCTGACCATTGAGATGTGTTTCCCCACTCTAACAATTTTGAATCCGAGAGTTTCAAGTGCTTTTATGACTTTTCGCTTTGGAGCATCTCTCGGGAATTTCGTTTACACTGCCACCCCTGCGATGAAAGTTTCCATAATTTCTTCTGTTTCGACGATTTCTTCTCTAAAGGTCTCCATGTGGAATTTGATGGCAGATTTTACATCTTCTAACGCATCCTCGTATGTATCTCCCTCGCCAACTACCACACCCTTCAATCCCAAAGGATAGGCTACGTATCCCTCGGGGTGCTTCTCAACTATTATCTTTAGTTGCATCAGTCTTTCACCTCACTCTTTAATTAAACTTGCAGGCTTTATAAAGGTATATCGCCTCAACCCAATTACCCCCAAATGTGGTGGTAATCCATAAATATGGTAATTAAAAATACCTTTTAAGAACCTTGTTTATTGCCTTTTCCATGTTTTCTTTCACTTTAATTGATTTTGTCTTTTCATATTAAAAACTTGTTTTTCTGCAACGCCTGATATGCTCTGTTAAACTATGTGCATAACAATATCTCCATACTCATCCACCGAAAAACTTATACCCGGAGGCACAACAGCGGTAGAGTCCTTCGCTTCGATAATCGCCGCACCCTCGTGCTCGAAATAAGCAGGCAAATCCTCTCTCCGGAAAACTGGTGTTTTCTCTCTCCCTTCTTCAAACAACACCTCTCTATGTTCAACAGGCTTTCCTTTCGCTTCAATCTCCGCTTTCGGAGGTTCAGGTTTCACTCTGGAAGCAATCGCTCGCAATCGAATATTAACAATTTCCATGTCCTCAGAAGACATAGAATACCCATAAAGTCGGCGATGGCTCTCATGAAAACTCTCTCGTGCATCTTCCAATGTCTTGAAGTCCACATTTATTTCATAACTCTGCCCCACATATCTCATATCCAGAGAGGGAACCAGCATTGCTCCCGCGAAGTCAATATCCTGTTCTGCAAGCTCTCTTTCCGCTTCAGCCGCAAAATCTTCTATCGTTTCTTTTACAAACTCTTCCGCTTCTACCTCTCCCCCTTTCACTTTCAAAATTTTAGTCCTGCTATAATCCAATTGCACATCAGATACCATGATACCATAAGCAGAGAATACACCGGGTGTATACGGAACTATCACCTTCGGAATGCTCAGCTCCTGTGCCAATGCTGCCGCATGCACTGGACCCGCACCACCAAAAGCAATTAAAGAAAAATCCCGGGTGTCAAGTCCCTTCTCCACAGAAACCACCCTGATGGCTTTGTTCATGTTTGAGTTCACTACTCTCCAAACACCTAAAATCGTATCTTCATAAGACATCCCTATTTCATTCGCAAATTCTTCTACACCTCTTTTCGCCTTTTCTGCATCTAAAACCATTTCACCACCTAAAAAGTAGTTCGGGTTGATGAACCCGCATAATAAATCGCAGTCGGTCACGGTGACGTCCTTTCCACCGAGCCCATAACAGATAGGCCCCGGGAAAGCACCTGCACTTTCGGGTCCAACTCTTAAAGCACCACCCTCATCTAACCATGCTATGCTTCCGCCACCTGCACCAACAGTTACGATGTCCACCACAGGCATTTTTATCGGCAATCCATCTATACTACCCTCAGAAGTCCAGGACAAATTCCTGTTGACCACGGTAGAGACATCAGCACTTGTTCCTCCCATGTCAAAAGTTATCAAATTGTGTATTCCGATGAGTTCGCTCAGGAACTTTGAGGCTGCCACACCACCAGCAGGACCTGATAGGAGCATGTTTACCGGCTTTTTCTTCATAACCCCTGCTTTAACTACTCCTCCGCTGGATTGCATCACAAAAAATTGCTCCGTTCCTTTCTTCGCCAAAATAGCCTCCATATTGGTTATGTAACCCTCCACTACTCTCTTCAAATATGCATCTAAAACAGTCGTGGACATCCTCTCGTATTCCCTGAATTCCGGTAGGACTTCTGAAGAGCAAGAAACAGATAATCCATTTTTTAAGAGCATATCTCTTACAATCTTTTCGTTCTCGGGGTTCAGGAAGGAGAATAAAAAGCAGATAGCTGCTGAATTAATGCCCATGGATTTTATCCTCTCCACAACTGGTTGAATTTCTTCTTTTGTTGGTGACTTGATTATCTCACCTTTTGAGGATATACGCTCGGAAATTTCAAAATAATTGTCAACCAGCGGCTTTGGTCTCGTGGAATCGAGCTTATAAAGATGTGAGCGTTTTTGTCTTCCAATTTTAAGGATGTCAGCAAAGCCTTTTGTTGTTATCAGCCCGATTCTCGCTCCTTTTCTCTCCAAAACCGCATTTGTCGCAAGAGTAGTGCCATGAGAGAAGAAAGTAGCAGTAGAGACCCTCTCCAAACCTTTCTCAATAGCGAGCTCTGGCTTTTGCGGCGTGGAAGGCACCTTGAATGTCTTTATTTTCTCCCCATCAAACATCACAAAGTCTGTGAATGTGCCACCAATATCAGTGCTGATGTGCATCTTTTGTCTATGATTATTTTTATACCCTTAAGATTAAATATTATATTGTCAAAAATGGGCAAAAGAGGCATTCAATATTTCACACTTTCGGAAATAGAACCTCGCATCTGGTTCATGCTCACTGGCTGTGACTTCCGCTGTAAAGGATGTTTCAGACCCGCGCGTGATGGCGGGGGAACTTTGCTCAGTTCTGAAGAGACACTGAAGCGTGCAGAACAGGCATGCCTCAAACAATATGGGAAGCTTCCCACCAAAGCGATGATTACCGGTGGAGAACCTACACTCGACAAGGAATATCTCCTGGCACTCGTTAAAGGATTAAAAGAAAAAGGATTTGAAGAAATTGTTTTGATGTCCAATGGTTATGAAATAGGGAGGGAAGAAAATGGGAACTATGCTTCTGATTTAGTAGATTCGGGTTTAACCGAGGCACATATAGACATAAAGGCTTTCTCTGAAGATATTCATAAATGGTACACCGGGAAGTCCAATAAACCTGTATTAAATGCCGTGAGAATGTTAAACGACACTGGGATAGAATTGCTTATTCAGACGGTTTACATGCCGGGTATTGTGGACGAGAAGGAAATAGAGCAAATCGCAATTTTTCTTTCCTCGTTAAATCACAACATAAAATACCGGATAAACCCGTTTGCACCAACCTTTGCGTTTGAAGAGGTTACGAGGCGCCCTACCATAGAAGAAATGAAACTCGCCTACGAAGTCGCCTCCAAGCACCTTCCCAATTCCATCATAAGCAGGAGTTGTTATCGTGAATATCCCACACCACCTGCACAAGAAACATGGATAACCGTTTACCCTGACCTCACCTTCAAGAGAAGAACCATAAAAGACCAGGAAGAAGATAGAATCTCATGGCTTTCTCATTTAAAATCAAAACCAAGAGGGGAGATACTTCGTAAGCTGGAACTTAACCGTGATGACTTTGAATACCGCCAGGAACTGGAACAAGCGATAAGAAGCTTTTCTCCCTCTCCTACAAATCCAAACAGCAATAAAAAATAATAATTTCTTTGGTAAAGCTTTCTTTTTAAAGAAAGGTTTATGGAAATAAGAACAATCCTTGTGGAACCAAAGCTCGAAGAGAATATAGGAGCAGTCGCAAGGGTGATAAAAAACTTTGGCTTCTCAGACCTTTATTTAGTAAATCCACCTAATATAGGAAAAAAAGCAATGTCTGTTGCTTCTCACGCTTACGATGTGCTAAGAGAATGCGAAATTGTAGGTTCGATAGAAGAAGCGATTGAGAACTCTGTTATTGTTGCTGGCACTACTTCCAAGCACGGCATTTCGCTCAACAAACATCTCAGAATGCCTTTTTTCTCACCACAGCAATTAAAAGAGAAGGTTGAAGGAATCGAAAGGGGCGAAAATGGAGTCTTGTCCATTTTGTTCGGCAGAGAGGATACAGGACTAAAGCGCGAAGAGCTTATGCTTTGCGACGTGGTTGTATGCATTCCTACGAGTTCCAGCTATCCGGTGATGAACCTCTCACATGCAGTTGCAGTGGTTCTGTATGAATTGAGCGAAGTGGATGGTGAAATGGCTTCCGCTTCTGGAACGATAAGATTAGCAAGCATAGAGGCTAAAGAGCGTTTGTTCATGCACATGAAAACGTTTTTGGATGAAATTGGTTACAAGGAGCACAAAAAGGATAAGACCGTGCTCATGCTCAGAAGAATTCTCGGTAGAGCGGAGCTTACCGTGAGAGAGGTGCAAACGCTGAGAGGAATATTGAGGAAGGCGGAATGGAAGATTGGAGATGTTAGGAGTCAAGAGATAATAGAAGAATTGGGTAAGGTAGAAAAAGATGAACAAAAATGTTTATTTGATAAGTAAAAAGAGAGAAAGAGAAGGTGAAGATGAAAATAAGGAGTTCTTTTGGTAAAGCTTTTCTTTCTAAGAAAAGGTTTTTAGTCAAGGTTTTTACCGGAGGTAAAAAAGTTGATAGAACAACTTGGCGAAATAGGATTGATTGAAAGAATAAGTAAAAAGTTTCTCGTGGACAAACAAATCGTAACGATAGGCGCAGGAGAAGACGATTGTGCTATTATAGATATAGATAAAGCAAAAGGCGGACATAAATATCTCGTAGTAACCACAGATACGGTGCAAGAATCAACGCATTTCCCGGCGGGCATTTCTCCTTTCCAAATAGGCTGGACTGCCGTTGCAGTAAACTTAAGCGATATCGCCGCGATGGGAGCATGCCCTTTTGCTTTTACCATTGCGATGAGCATCCCTGCACACACCGAGACCGCATTTGTGGATGAATTAGTGGAAGGAATAGAAAAATGTGCCTCTGTTTATAATACAGCAGTAGTTGGCGGTGACATAACAAGGAGTAAAGAGCTTAGCTTAACCGGGACTTGTTTCGGTTTTGCTGACAACCCCGTAAGGAGAACGGGAGCCGGAGTTGGTGACCTGGTATGCGTGACAGGCTCGCTTGGTAATGCCGCACTTGGCATGAAAATAATAAAAAATAAAAATGAAGTGGAAGTAAAAGCGACGAAAAGTGTTGAAGAAGCGGCGAAAAAAGCATTGTTTCAACCCGTGCCAAGAATACAAGAAGGCATTATTCTCGCAGACTCTGGATCGGTAACCTCGATGATTGACATAAGTGATGGTCTCGCGCTTTCTTTAGCAGAACTCAGAAAAAGTAGCAATGTGGGATTTGAGATAGACGAGGATAAAGTGTCGGTATTTAACGATGAGATAAGAAGTGCCTGGGAATGGGATTTGGATTTATCAATGCTTGGCTTTAAGCCCCGAGAGCTTGCGTTTTATTACGGGGGTGACTACGAATTGTTGTTCACAATGGATATGACGGGGGTTAGAAAAGACGAAGAATTGTTGAAAAGGATAAAAGGAAAAGTAAAAATGAGCATTATAGGCAAAGTAGTGCCACCCGAAGAAGGAATTTATTTTAAAACGGGGGAAGGGAAAGAGAAGGAAATGATGGAAATAAAAGGGTATCAGCACTTTTAATAAATGCAAAATGAAAGAAAAGATTTATCAGAGCGCTTATTAGATTTTGCGGCAGGCATCCTTAGATTGGTTGTCGGACTTAATAAAACTGCGGTAGGACGGCACATTGGGAACCAACTAATGCGGTCTGCTACATCTTCAGGAGCGGATTATGAAGAGGCTTGCGGCGCTGAAAGCAAAGCGGATTTCATTCATAAAATGCAACTGATCTTGAAGGAATTACGTGAGTCCTTATATTGGTTGAAACTGGTGAAGAAATCTAGTGTCTCAACAAATTAGT
>JAGLZV010000020.1 GCA_023131215.1 Candidatus Methanophagales archaeon
ATACAAAGACGAAGAAATAGGGGAATGTTTGGCATCCGCGCAAACTATTCATGCGAATTTCTTCCACGATTTCATGGATGATTTGATGTTTGAAGACAATAGAAAAAGAACCGAAAAACTGTTAGAGAAGTTAGTGAAAATTCTGGATTCGGAACTTAAGAGAAGCGAGGTAAGTGGTTAGGTTTTTTATACCCCTTTCAACATCTTCCTCACCACATCCACATCCGCATCCACCTCTTTTGGCGCCTCGCATATCTTTATCGCACGTTCCGGGTCTTTCAATAAATGCCCGGTAGTGATACAAACAATCCTCTCATCTCTTTCTATTTTGCCCAGCTCAACTAATTTCTTCAACCCTGCGATAGAAGCTGCACTTGCAGGCTCTACACCTATGCCTTCCAATCTTGCCAATTCGAGCTGCGCTTCCGTTATCTCCTCATCAGTCACCGATTCCGCAACGCCACCCGAGTCTCTTATTGCAAACAGTGCCTTTGCTGCATTTACCGGATTACCTATTCTTATCGCAGATGCAACAGTTTCTGGTTTGTCTTCCGGGATTATCTCCGCTTTACCTTCCTTAAACGCATTCACTATTGGCTTTGCACCCTCTGCTTGAATACCTGTCATCTTTGGTATGGAATCAGTGATACCCAATGTCTTTAACTCCAAAAAACCTTTAAAAATCGCACTTATGTTCCCTGCATTCCCTACTGGCAGAATCACCCTATCAGGAACTTCCCAGTCGAGTTTTTCCGCAACTTCAAACGCTATTGTCTTCTGACCTTCCAACCGGTAAGGATTCACGGAATTCAATAAATAAAGTTTCTCTTCCTCGCACAGCACTCGAACTATCCTTAAAGCATCGTCAAAATTACCTCGTAGCGAGAATACTTTTGCACCGTGCATCATCGCTTGTGCTACTTTCCCTAATGCCACTTTTCCCTTTGGCAGCAGAACGTAGCAAGGAATACCGGCTTTTGCCGCAAAAATAGCCAGTGATGCAGAAGTATTACCCGTGGATGCACAAGCTACGCCTTTTACACCCAATTCCACCGCTTTCGTTACTCCCACAGTTATCCCTCGGTCTTTAAACGAACCTGAGGGGTTCAGTCCTTCATGTTTCACCCATAGCTCATCAATGCCGATGGATTTTGCGAGTCTATCGCACCTGTACAGAGGTGTGTTCCCTTCGTTTATCGTTACGGGTTTTGTATCCTCATCGAAGGGCAATAAAACACGATATTTCCACACGCCTTCTCCTTTCGCTTCGACCACTCGCTCCACATCTATCTCTGAATAATCGTATTTTATATCTAACAAACCATCGCATTTCCTGCACGTATATACTATGTCTTCCTTAGAGAAGCATGCACCGCATCTTATGCATTTCACTTCGTATTCTTTCATGGTAAAAACCTATGTTCACATCAATGGTATTAATAAAAGAGCAATGAAGATATAAAAGAAAATTGTTCGGCATCTTTATATGGGTCTGGGGGCTATGTTAAATAAGATTTAAGGTAATGCGGAAAGGAAGTTTATACTGTTCGTACAAAAATGCCGGGGTGTGGTAGAGGCATCCCTTGGGACTGTGGATCCCAAGACCTGGGTTCAAATCCCAGCCCCGGCCTTTACCTTTTAGTTCGTAGTCCTCAGTAAAAATTCCAAGCATTTTGAAATTGTTCGAGATTTGGTGCTTGTAATTTGGGATTTTTTCGCTTTTAAATTTTATCGCACCCCATACAAACACAAATATTTATAAGGTGTGACGATTTTGTTGATAACTTAGAGGATAATCGAATGAAAGCCGAAAAAGGGATATTGATAGTGATTGAGGGGTTGGATGGGGCGGGGTTATCAACACAGGCAGCGCTTTTGGCAGGGTACCTCAGAGACAAAAACGAAAAGGTTATTTTAACGAAGGAACCAACCTCTTCACCTATTGGAAATCTGGTCAGGTCTGCACTTAAACATGAATGGAAATCATCCCCATTGGCATTGCAATTGCTATTCGCTGCTGATAGAGAAAATCATTTACAGAACGAGATTGAACCTGCATTGCGGGAAAATAAAATTGTCATCTCAGACCGATATATCCTGTCATCTTTAGCCTTTGGCTCGGTAGATGTTGACCAGGAATTTTTGAAACAAATCAACTCGAAGTTTAGAAAACCCGACCTTACTTTTATTATTGACACGCCGCCAAGGGGTTGTTTAGAAAGGATTAATAAAGCAAGAGAGAAGCTTGAATTATTTGAGGAGGAGAAGAAGTTAGAAAAAGTCCGGGAAAAATGTTTATCGCTTAGGAATTACTTCAAAAACACATCTATAATGGATGGCGATAGGGAAAAGGAGAATGTTTCAAAAGATATACAGGAAGTGATTGAGAAAGCACTCATGACGTAACTCTATAATCTATAATCTACACTATCCTCCTTTGCTTCTCGTCAACCACACCCAAATTTGACACACGAACGCCCACCAATCTTATTTTCTTTCCCTTATCCTTCTCCCTCCCTTTTCCCTCACTAAATTCCGTCATCAATTCCTTCGCCGCTTTCTTGAGCATGCTTAAGTCAGAATGAAAGGATTTGAGTGTCTTAGCCCTTGTGTGTATGGCGAAATCTTCAAACTTGACTTTTATCGAGACCGTTTTAAAAACAAAACCTTCGCGCTTTATCGCATTATAAACCTCTTCTACTAATCCATCCACGCAATCATTTAATATGGATACGTCTCGTGTATCCTCGGCAAAAGTTCTCTCTCGACTTAAAGACTTCCGCTCCCATTCCTCTTCCACTTCGCTTTCATCAACCCCGTTTGCAACCAGATGAAGTCTCGTGCCATATTTCCCGAATTTAGCTACGAGTTTTTGCACGTCACAGCTCGCAAGTTGTCCTATTTGCTCGATGCCCATCTTTTTTAACATCTCATCGGTTTTTGGTCCCACACCAGGAATCTTTTTTACTGGTAAAGGAGCCAGGAATTCTCTTGCTTTTCCTTCTTCTACAACCGTCAGACCATCAGGTTTTACAAAAGCCGATGCTATCTTTGCTACCGTTTTATTTGGAGCGATGCCAATTGAACATGTTAATTCCTCTTTCTCCAGTATCTCCCTCTTTATCATCTGTGCATATTCTCTTGCGTTGTCCCAATCGCGCACTTTTGTGCTGACATCAAGAAAAGCCTCGTCAATGCTCACCTGCTCTATTTTATCAGCGTATTTCCTCAAAATAGCCATTATTTCACGTGACACGCGTTTGTATAACGGCATATTTACCGGTAAGAATTTCGCATCCGGGCATAGTTTGTATGCCCTGGAAAGCGGCATTGCAGAATGAATACCGTATTCTCTCGCTTCGTATGAGCACGTGCTCACAACTCCTCTTATCTTCCTATCGGGTTCTTCAGCAGCTTTTTCTTTTTCTTCTTCTGTCTTAATTCCTCCTCCTACGATTACCGGCAAGCCCTTCAGTTCTGGATTCTCTCGCACTTCAACTGCTGAAAAGAAACTGTCCATGTCCACGTGAAGTATTACTTTCATCTGCTTCTGCTCTTTTGATTGAAATTACTTTTCGTTTCCTTTTCAACCTTTCGTCTGCGGAAAGCCAAATACAAAAATAGAACGCCAAGCAAGAGCAAAATCACGCCAAAGATTAAATACTTTGGTTCATAGAGCGGTACAATCTCTTCTTCTTTTAATTCTGGAAAAGTGCTTTTGATAAACCAATACATCTCAATAATCCCTCCAACAAAGCTGAGTGCCGCAGAAGACAGAAGGATTATTATCTTTGTCATTTCATGTGGATGAAGCAGCCTTCTTCCTTTTTCTGTTAGCTCGTAGTATACCCATTTATTTCCATTGTCGTTCTTCCTCACCAAATCCGTATCAACCAATCTGTCCAAATTTTCGTGAATCGTGGATTTAGGAAGATTCAGCTTTTTGGATAACTCACTTGCAGTCATACGCCTTATATAAAGGCTTTTGAGGATATTTGCTCTCGTATCTGATGATAGAACGCCAAGAGTTTTCTTATCAAGTGCTATTTCATCTTTCATGTTGAATAAATTTATCCTTCCATTTTATATTTTTATTAATAGTCCTTTTGTTTGGATTTTAAAATAAAAATAAAAGAGAGAGGAACATACCTCTCCTTGGCTTTTAATCACTTGTTATCACCTCTCCGACAATCCAGTAAGGTCCTGAACAACGATCACTCGGCAACTCTGCAGAATATTTTGCTATATGTTCACTGGGCATTTCACCGCCGCCAAGTTTGATTTTATCTCCAACACGCATTATAGGTTGATCGTTGTCATCAATGATCTGGATTACTCCATCTTCAGTGCTTAATGAAAAACCATGTGGCCATACAAGCAAATGATCACCCACGCGGAGACAACCATCTTCTAGTACTAATTCACCAACTAATAGGGCATCCATAGAAATGGCAGGATTCTCTTTTTGCTGTGGAAAGAAAGGAGTAGAGGTTGGAGTATTGACAGATATATCATTGTGCTGTGTCTCTTCAACACACCCACCAATCAGTATTGACATAATGATTCCAATCATCAATACTTTTAATTTTAGATTCATTTTGAATTTTTAATACTGTTTTAATAATAAAAAATAAAAAGGAGAGGATATACCTCTCATTGTGTTTTAATTATTGTTTCTCTTGTTTTTTCTACTAAATTACGGGGATGTCATCACACTGACGCCAAGTCCGGACTCCACATAGTTGACTGCCATATAGACAGCATCATTGGGATCATCACCAGGCGAGCCCACATGTGTTCCATACGCAGTGTTACTTAAGAACCAGGGACCGCCGCTATCTCCGCCGGAAGAAAGATCATCATAGCCGGCTGTGTTGTCAACCCGAATATAAGTCGCTTGGCCTTGATGCATGAAGTTCTTAGAACTGATGTAACCACATGTATAATGGCTGGTCATACCATACTTGCAAACATAATTACCAATTGCTTGGCTACTTCGACTTTTCGTCGCGGTGATGTCACGTGTACTACCATCGCTCCACCACTGTATTTTATTTGTCACAGTGTACCCTGGTGCAGTGTGCCACTGAATATCATAGCTACCCGCCCAGTTTTGGCTCTGAAATGGTAGATTGTTACCGTTGTATGACTGGATATTTGAGCAGTGACCGGCTGTTGTGATGCCCTTAGTGATACCTTCCTTTACCGAAAAACCACTTGTACAAGTACTCAATGGGAGACCACCATAAATGTTGGCTTCGAGATTCATCATTGCGTCGACTGTGATCACCCTGACTTTGACTTTATCAGGTAATCGTATATTTCCTCTTTGCAGAGCGTTATCAAACTGACTCTTGTTAGCTTTCGCCACATACAACTCAACACTGTTATTAAATACATTGATGTCTGATTCCACAGGTATATCTGAAGCACTGACAGAATATGAAGCATCGACTTGAGCTCTTTGGAGGTCAGCTAAAGACACTTTTGCAGTGTTGCGCACTTCAACAATGTCGGCAAACTCTGGGTACTTTTTCAGATATGGTTTCATTGTCTCCTCACCATCGCGAGTAAACTGTACAACAACGCGGAATTCCGGGGTGTGCTCAATCCAAAGTCCAGCAAAGGTTTCTGTCTCATTTGTGGTCAGTTCCGCATCCAAGTCCCCTGCAATGTCTTGAAGTTGGAATCGGAGGATAGCTTCGTCAACACTAACATTCATATTTGATGCATATACTTGTGCATCAAACAATAGTTCTTTCGCAGGGTTTGCTCCGTCGTCTTGTCCTTGAGCATTCACAACTGCAAACGCCCCCAGCAGTACCAAAACGGATACAAGGACAACTGGGACAATAGCTTTTAAATTTTTATACATTTGTTTCATTTTCATCTCTTTTTTATTTCACCCCCTAAATTTTTTGGGTACTTCTATCATTGCGCCCCTCCTCGGCACTCA
>JAGLZV010000200.1 GCA_023131215.1 Candidatus Methanophagales archaeon
CCTCCTTCATTACCACTATAATTTTATCGCCGGTATCCAGTCATTGTACCTTTTTCCATTCGCATCTACGAATTCAGTGCAGTTTATTGCTCCTCCTGTTACTTCTTTGCTTTCGTTTCCATTCAATCATAAACTCTTGGTCTTTTATCAATTTTTATTATACCTATCAAATTGTTCCTATAATCCACCTCATAGAGTATCCTGTAATCTCCAACTCGTACTCTAAATAAACCTTTAGAGCCTTCAACTGTTTTTGTATCGTGAATGATTGGATTTTCCCTAAGTTTTTCTATTTTTTTCTATTAACCTATTGACGAGGACTTTATCGGCTTTGTTCAGAAATTTTTTTGATCTGTTAGAATAGCTTATATTAAACATCATAACCCCAACTCTTTTTTAAGCTCTTCGTGCGATGTTAATTTTCCTTCGGATTTTTCTATGTTATACTCTTGTAATGCCTTATAGTCGTCTTCCGTCAGTATGCTGTCTATATCTACCATATGCTTTTTTATCTCCATTAATTCCCTCTTTACAAATTCCAGGTCTTTGTGTATTATTTCCAATGTTACATTTTCCATCTTTTATCACCTCCTTTTCTGTCTCAAGTTTCCTTCGCCATTTACCAATTCAATTCCACCCCCTGCACTTTAGTTTCTGCCCTCATCCCCTTTTCTCTACCCCCCTTTCGAGCATTTCAATCTTAATTATAATTTGACAATGTCAAATTAAAAGGGGATTTAAAAATGGAGGAGAATAGAAAATTGATACCCTTAACTATCCTTCCCGTTTTCCCACTTCTTTAATCTTTTTAACCGCCTCGCTCATCAATTCTTCCGCTTCTTTAAATGCTGTATTCTGTTCTTTAAGCTCTTTTGCAGCATCTTCAAATGGTTTAATCTGTTCCTTAAGCCTTTTCATCGCTTCTTCTATTGGTTTAAGCAGTTCTTTAAAGGCTGTCTCCGCTTCTTCAAACTTTTCAATCAGTGCTTTAAACTCCTCATCTTTCATATTTCTAATAAATACCCTTTATCTACTTAAATAAATCGATGAACAAGAATTGAAAAATGACAGAAGAACGCAAAAAGACGGAACTAAAGATTTCGGGAATGACGTGCGCAACATGCGCTACGACCATTGAAAAATCGCTCCTGAGCCAGGACGGTGTTGCAGATGCTCAGGTGAATCTTGGAAATGAGACTGCTGTGGTGGAGTATGACACTACAAAAGTAAAACTTACAGACTTAGAAAAAGCAGTAACAGATGCAGGGTATGGGGTTATACACGAAAAAGTCACGCTGAAAATCGGGGGAATGACCTGCGCTATGTGCGTAAAAACAATTGAAAACGCCCTAAATAGATTGAATGGAATCGCCGGTGTTACTGTAAATCTCAGCGCAGAGAAGGCGTATGTCACCTACAACCCCAAAATGACCGCAGTAGCAGATATGAAAAGAGCCATTGAAGATGCTGGCTATCAATATCTCGGTGTAGCGGGAGAAGAGACAGAAGATTTAGAAGAGGTTGCAAGGGAAAGAGACTTAAGAGAAAAATGCAACAGATTTATTGTCGGGTTTGCGGTAGGTATCCCGTTAATGATCCTTATGCATGTCCCAGTCGCCGAATTTCCTTTTTCAATGGCCTATTTTATGCTGATTGTTTCTGCGCCTGCCTTCATTTATGTTAGCCATCCGATATTCCGTGCTGCCTATCGTGCTCTTAAGAATAGGAATCTCAACATGGACGTGATGTATTCCATGGGTATAGGAGTTGCATTTGTATCAAGCCTTCTGGCTACTTTCGGTATACTTACACAAGAATTTCTGTTTTATGATACCGCGCTTATTCTTGCCTCGTTTCTCACCATAGGGCGGTACATGGAGGCAAGAGCAAAAGG
>JAGLZV010000201.1 GCA_023131215.1 Candidatus Methanophagales archaeon
CATCAGTACCATTTCCTCACGGTGTGGGCCATACGCTTCATCCGTCGGGATCTTGATGGTTTTCGATTCGCCCGGATTCATCCCGACCACAGCTTGTTCAAAGCCCGGGATTATCTGACCATCGCCTATTGTAAATTGCAGAGGGTCAAGGTCAGTGGAAGTATCAAATACCATGCCATCCTCCAATTTGCCCGTATAGTGGACCTTAACAGTATCACCAGGTTTTGCCTGTGCCATTCTTTCCTCCTTTTGTTTTCTCAATCATTTTTTACCTCTTGACTTTTTAATAGATGCGTGTATATAAATACCTTGCGTATTCTTTGCAATGGCATGTATAAAGTTTCCTCTTTATGCGAGGTAGTTGTTGAGGATAGCGTTAATAGCAGTCCAAGTTTATTGTCGAGTAGAGCTCATAGCCCATCCCCCTGGCTTCATCACAGCCTGTTACCAACCAGACGGGATGCAAGGTTCTGTTCTGAAGTGGTGGTTTTTCATCA
Organism: Candidatus Methanophagales archaeon; assembly: GCA_023131215.1. Lineage (GTDB taxonomy): Archaea > Halobacteriota > Syntropharchaeia > Alkanophagales > Methanospirareceae > JAGXOS01. The sequence goes on from JAGLZV010000201.1 coordinate 498, forward strand.
ACTGGATAGATATTCTGTATGAATTTTGCTCGGCGCACAATTTGTCACAGTAGAAGTCACAGCTTTGTCGCAGTAAACTGTCACAGTAACTCATAATATTTCGTTGGATCCGTCTTACTTTTGGCAATTTCATTTATTAAACCTAAAGTGACCAATTTTGAGAGGTCACGCTGAACCGTTCGTCTAACTAAATTAAGCTCTTTTCTCATTTCTTCCACGGAAGACCGGTTGACATCCAAGAAATGCAGTAAAATTTTTTGTTGGCGCTCATTCACGTTTAATCCTTTGGCTTTTTCTATCAGAACATCCCTTTTAATTGCCTTTTCACCCTTTGCCTTCACTTCGGCCAATTGGCTGCTCAGCCCTTCCGTGAAATATTCGAGCCAAGTTGCCATATCCATCTCGTTCTCTCTTACGGATTGAATCGCGTCGTAATACTTACGGCGATCCGTATCGTAATATTCGGACAATGAGAACAGTCGCTTGAAATCGTACCCATTCAGGTAAAGAATTTTGGCTCAAACATTCTGTTCACCTTCTATTACTTTTATACACTCGTGACTTTTTATCTTCTCTTCGTCACCTATTTTTATCTTCTCTTTTGTGATATATAAAATCTCCCTTATGCGCAGTAATTGATAATTATTGTCGCGTAGAACTCATATCTCATCCCCTGGCTTCATCACAGCCTGTTACCAGACTGGATGCAAAGTTCTGTTCCGAAGGTTGGATTTTCACCATCTGGATAGTATGAATCTTGCTCGGCACACTCATAGTCGCTTCGGTTTTCACCTTCATCGCGTTTTATCAAGAGTTAAAGCGTTTAAAGCTCATCGTTAAGCTCTGAAATCACTTTTACCACTTTCCCAATCACTTGGTATTTCCTTTATATTCTTCATATTAATTTCTAAATATATCGTTTATTTTTGGAATATTAAGATTTATATTTGAAAAAAAGTATTCAATTTTATCTGGCTCAAGTATTATTTCTTCTATAGTCATTGCGGAAATATATTGGTGGAATTCTCTGAAATTATATTTATAAAAATTGATGTTAGATAATAATCTTAACAAATCCTGTTGTTTGATTATTTTCCAATGAATCTTAATCCTAAACATTCTCATCAAATCATTTATTTCCTTTTTTTTATTAAGAGATGAAATATCAATATTTTTTCCATCCGCTACAATAATGCAATCAATTTCGTTTTGATTTTTATCCTTTTCAATTATTAGAAAAATGAAATTACTATCATTAATTAAACTTGATTTTACCCATTGGACAGCAGTCGAACCCAATTTATTTTTCCTTAATTTTTCATTAGTTGATTTGAATTGTCCGATTTTTTCATTAATTAACTTAAGTTCTTTGTTCCTTATTTCCCAATATTTCTGAGCACCAATTAGAACTTCCTTTTCAAATTGTTGCTTATATTTTTCGTTAATGTCAATACCAACAGAATTTCTATTCATGACATACGCCATCGCTATAGCTGAACCTGAGCCCGCAAAAGGATCGAAAACTAAATCATTTTCGTCCGTAGAAATAGAAATTATTCTTTCAACAAGAGGAAAAGGAAAAGGGCAGAAGTGATTAAGATACCCATTACCCCAACCACGAATTGGTGTAATAAATTCCCAGAGATTTGATGGTGCTTTTCCTTTGGGGTTGTATCGTTCTGGATACGTCAACCACCATTTTTTCAAATCTGAAATTTCACGAATTCGATCTATATTGAACTTGAATCTTTCATCTTTAATATAAAAAAAGATGTATTCAAAATGGTTCTTGAATCTTCCTTTTGCATTCCAGGGAATATTTTTAGTTTTGTTCCAGATAATCACATCCTTCAATCTCCATGTCGATGAAAATTGATTACTAAGTTCTCGATTTATATCAAAAGGGAGGGGTATTGTTACACCATCTTTTCTTATGGTATCCATAATCATCCAAAAAGTCGCATGTGAAGATGATAAATCATAGCTTTTTTGAAAAATATTTATTATATCGTTCAGATATGCATCGTAATCCTGTCCAAACCCAATTTGCCCTTTATTATTTTCATAATTTTTCACATCAAAATACGGAGGTGAAGTGATAATTAGGTCGGGATTTTCTATTTTTTTCTTTCTAAATATACCTTCAACATTCCGAGAATCTCCAATAATGTAATCATATGTATTCATATAATTCCCTCATAATATTGAGGATAATATTTGTAATAATCCTGATAATTCTTTAAATCGTAAAATGAAGGCAATTCAAAAGGAAGATACTCATTTATCATTTCGGTCATTTTTTGTTCTTTTTCAGATAAATCAAAGCTTTCCTTATCTAATTCATTCTCTATATCACTGATTTTTTGTTTTAGCTCTTCTATATGTGAATCAATGTAAAATTTTTCATAGTATGTAAGGATTGGGACGTTAATCTCTTTAATGTCTTCAGTAGTACAGATAAAGTCATTATCCCATTCTTTATTGCAGAATTCATCAGCAGAATCAAAAATACCGCCTATAGTAAACATCGGTGATGTATCGCGATAGCTAAAAGAAAACAATTTATAAAATTTAATCTTACGATATTCGCACATTGTTGATAAATAGTTCACGATTACATTCTGTAATAGCATTGGTAAATATTTAGGTGTGAAATATTTTATCTCTCTATATTTTTTAGAAACATAAGTACCGAAATCGCTATAAAACTTATCTCTATCTACCTTTCGGCGCTTTTTATCTCTTGCACATGAGGAATTAAGAGTGACTATTAGAATATCTTTATCGTTACAATTTTTTGCTATTATTTTAAGATCTGATAGCACAGTATCTTCCAATTTACTGTCATAATCCAACCATAAGAGAGCATTTTGATGCTGAGTCCAATCAAATTCACTTAAAAAATCAGTCGATAGTTTATTTTCAAATGATATGAAATCATACGGCCTATTAAACTCGAATCTTCTTCTTGTAGATTTATCATCGATGGATAAAAAATTATTCATTTTTAAGAATTTATGAAATAGTATAAAATCGTAATAATAGATCGATCCAAATCCAACGTATATATAGTCACGTATATCTATTTCCTTGTTTAATTCTTGGAGAATATCGATTATAACTTTTCTTTCAATTTGTTTTTTTGGTCTAAGCATGTAATTAACAAATTCAAAACTTCGTCTTTCTATTTCTTCACTCATCTTCTATTCCTTCTAAATCAACAAAATAATCAAACGTTTCCTCGCCAACTTCCTCATTGGTTCTCACATCAAGATACTTCTTCACTTTTTTTATCAATTTTTCTGGTTTTTTATATTTTATGAGTGACATTCTTATTTTTGGCTTAGGTTTCTCAGGCGCTTTAAACACCGATCCAACTGCAACTTCGTCCAAACGAAGATATTTGCCTTTTACCTCTTCTCCTGTTTTAGTTTCTTTCTTTTGAATTTTATTATCTATCTCATCAAGTGTAGTTTTATCCTCGTTATATTTATCAGAGAGAAAGTCAATAAGAGGTCTAGCGGTTCTAATCATCTTATTTCGGATATAATCGTAGATCGATGTTTCAATATCTAAACCGGTCTTTGAAGTGTTAAGTGGAAGTTTTGAAGGATCTTCCGATTGGATGAATACTATGCCTCGAAAATCATTATATATGGGGTGATACTTTGGTAACTCTTCTTTGGATCCAGACCAGCCAGTTGTCGTTGTGGTATCTTCAGCCAATATCAAACGCTTGTTACAAAATACATTCCAGCCTCTTTTTCCCAATTCTCTTGCACTCCTTCCTTCACTTGGATCAATGAAACAGATTATTTCAAAATTAACACCCTCAAAAGAGTCTTTAAATCTTGTTGGGGCATATTTATCCACAGATCGGATTTTTACTGGATATTGTTCGATTTTAACATCATCATTTACATAAAAATCAATGTTATTTTCTATAAAAAATGTATAGGTGATATGGATCGAGTCTTTTATATCATTAACGAAAGAGTCTAAATCGAATTTGTTTTTTATACTTTCATATAGGTTATTTATTACAATCTTCGTATAAGGTTTTTCATCAGAGGATAATCTAGAATCTCCATATACAAATGGTATCCTCCATTCTTCAGTTTCGGACCATTCATCTACATCCAAATGGATTCTACAATAGACTTGTTGCTAATTGAGAGTTATTTCTACTGAGAGGGTTTTAATCAGGTATAATATGTGTTATCAAGTATGATAACCGTTAATCGCGCTTTAAAAAGCGATAGGTTAATGAGAGCCACGGCAGGGCTATCCGC
>JAGLZV010000202.1 GCA_023131215.1 Candidatus Methanophagales archaeon
AACTATCTCTGTCTATCATTAATGCGGAATTCAATCCTCTCAAAATATGGACTTCACCACAAATATAGTTCAGTTTACCAAGGACCCGACTTGTAAGTTTGGTGACATCAAAATCAATTGGTAATCCTATTGCTACATTTCTTAACCTAATTTGAATACCTCTTGCTTCTTCCGGTTCAATTGGCCTCATGGTTGTCATAATTGCATACCTTAAAGAATTTTAAAATTTCACTTGGTTTCTTTTTGTGGAATAATCTCATTTCCATAAATATTTTCCATACAGATTGTTTATATATGGCGTTTTGCTAATATAATTTGATTTGTGGGGACGAATAAGATGAAAGAAGAGGTCACGGAATTCTTCTCCTTTTCGGAGGAGGATTTGGATGATTTTAGTTATGACAGATACAAGTTTGGCGGATTGCGCTTCTTCTTAGAACTTGTCATCTTTTTGACGGTGAAGCTGGGCGTTGACAATCCAAAGAGCTGTATAAGCTTTTTCAGGATGTGTCGGAAGTTTCTTGAGGGAATCGAAAGATTAAAGGCATACGATGGCTACAAATATTCGGCTGCCGGTACGATCAATTTTTTGCTATTTATGCGTTTATGCCGCTTTAAAAAGCGAGAAAACGGATTAAAATTCATTGAAAAACACAAAGAATGGGCTACTGCGTTAGGATTCTACAATGGGGTTCCTCACGAGTCCGACGTCACTAAATTCATAAATAAAATTGGTGCTGATTTAGATATCTATTTCGTCCAACTGCTCAGATTTATCCGTGAAAACGTCTCGATAGAAGGGATAAAAGCTTTTCATATCATTGGATTCCTGCGACACAACAACCGATTTGGCGTGAGAATAAGGACGGGGACGGGGACGAAATTCACGAGGTATAGCCAGGGAAAGAAGCGAGCAAGCACCCATTGGGCGGGCATGACTCTTATTCTGGACGCACTCTATGGTCTGGGCATCATCAACATGATCGAGAATATATCGGCGAAGAAGAAGATCAGGGGCTATCCCATGCTCCAGATCAGTCTAACGCTTATTGTGAAGATGATCACGGGTCTTGAGGACCTGCACGAGCTGGAGAACGAGGTAGAGGAAGATCCGCTTCTCGCAATGTTCTGCACGATAGAAAGCGAAGGTACGCCAAGCATTTCAACTCTTTCCCGCGATGTGGAGAGATATTCGGTAACAGGGCTGAAAGAGTCGTACAAACTGATTCTCCAGTGGTTAAAGGAGTTAAAGCTGATAGACGGCAGTGTCGTAGCGATAGACAGCAGCAAGATATACGCCGAGGGAGAAGTTCAGGAAGGAACAGCAGAGGTGTATGATTACCTCAAAAAGGAGAAAAAGAGGGGATACAAGATTTTTGCCATTTATGACCCTATTTGTGGCATATTAATCGATTTCACGCTTTTTCCTATCAACAAAGGCGATAGTCCAAATCTCATACCGCTTCTTGAGCGTGCGATGGATATTCTCGGCAAATCAACGATCAAGAAGGTCTATTTTGACCGAGGCTTCTACGATGGGGAGCATTTCGATTGGCTGAATAAGAATCATATCCAGTTCGTCTGTCGGGGGAAGCAGAACACGAAAGTGGCAGACCAGGTGAGCGAGATACCTGCGGATGAATACGTAGAGGAAAAATTAGCCTCTCCAAAAGAATATCAGCCGAAGACCGAGCGCGGAAAGCGCGCGAAAGAGAAGAGAGACGCACTGAAAGAGCCAGTGAAAATCGCAGAGCGGATGGTGGACGTCTCTAACTGCGAGGAGAGATTGAGGGCAATTGCGGTGAAAGAGAAGGGTAAGAAGAATATAGAGATATGGCTTACAAACATACCCGCATCCGATTGCTCTGCAAAGGGGATCATAGACGAGTACAGAAATCGGTGGTGCGTTGAGGTTTTCTTCAAGGAAGAGAAGAGCTACTGGTATTTAAACAAATTGCCCAGCAGAAAGATAAACGCCGTGAAATGCACGATCTACTTCAACTTCCTCGTCTACAATTTGATCTCCATCTTCAAAAAGACTCTTTCCGAAAAATACCAGAACGTGGGCATTAAAGTGCTTAGAAGAGAGGTTCTTCGGAAGAATGCAATCATGCACTTCAATGAGGGTGGATTTGAGCTGGAGTTTAACGCGAAAAAGGCAAAAGCAGGCTATCATGAGCAGATCGCAAGCATAAATAGCTTTGTCGAGAAGATGAGAGAGAAGATGGATATTCTGAATGTCGCTTCTCTCTCCAAATAAGCATCCTCCTGAGAGGCAGCATTGATTGATTGCAGCACGATTTGTTTTTTACCACATGCTGCTTTCGCTGGATGAACGGATTTTTGGGACTATATGCAAATTTTATCCATGCATGGGTAGTGAATAGCTCTGACAGCATGCAAAAACCGTCAAATAATATGAGTTGGTGGAGCATTTATATATAAAAAGAAACTAACTGAAATTGGACAGTAAAGAAACATCACCAAATTGCTCTTCCCCCTTTTCTAAAATGCCTGCATTCTCTGGTATATTCCTAAAAAGTTCGTCACCATCAAGCCATAATCTCATTGGAACAACTCCAGAATCATCAAAAAAATCTCTTAAATCTTTCCTATCAGGTGGAAATTGTATTGGAGCATATTGAGATAACGCCCATTTGAACTTTTGAAATACGCTAAATTTATCAATAATTGATTTTCCGTGCGATTCTTTTTGCTGTAACTCTTCAGCGATGTGTGATTTAATCTCCT
>JAGLZV010000203.1 GCA_023131215.1 Candidatus Methanophagales archaeon
CACTAGATTTTTAGATAGTGCCGGGTATAAGTATATAAAACTTGTTATGCTATCGTATGAGCGTGCGATTGGTAAATACGGTGTGAATAACTTCGTGTTTCGTGAAGTTATCCCCTAAAATCGGGAGAGTTAGGGTTCAAACTGATGAAGACGGTTGAGCGCGACAAAGAATACGAGAAGAAGAAGGCAATACAACTGCTCACTTCATACGTGGATTTGCAACCCCATGCAATTGAGATGAAGAGCAGAATTATATTAGACCATTTTCTGGAAAAGACGGCAAATACAATTCGGGGTCGTGGACGTGCAATGGTGGTGACCCGTTCAAGACTCCATGCAGTGAAGTATTACCTGATGTTAAAAAAGCTCATGGCTGATAAATTTCTACCTTTCAAACCGCTGGTTGCTTTTTCTGGCACTGTTAAAGACCCTGATACTGGAGATGAACACACAGAAATCAGCTTGAACCGACTACCCGCTAAGGTCAGTATCACTGACGCATTCAAGACACTGGAATACAGGATTTTGGTTGTTGCAGAGAAGTTCCAGACTGGATTCGATGAACCTTTTTTGCATACAATGTATGTAGATAAGAAGTTGGGTGGCGTGAATGCAGTCCAGACACTGAGCAGATTGAACAGAACGATAAGCGGTAAATCCGAAACCCTTGTTCTGGACTTCGTGAATGAAGCAGACGAAATCCAGAAATCTTTTCAACCCTATTATCAGACCACGTTCCTTGAAGAAGAAACTGACCCAAACAAACTCTACGACCTGCAATCTGAGCTGGAGCAGTTTGGAATATATAAACACGAAGACATAAAAGAATTTGCAGCGGTATTTTTCAACCCGCAAGAAAAAACGGAAAAACTGCAACCGATATTGGATCGCGTGGTGAACGCTTGGAGATACCTGACGGACGAAAAACAGGAGGATTTCAAGTCCATTCTGCAAAGTTTTATCCGGTTGTATGCATTTGTTTCTCAACTCATCACCTTTGAAGATGTAGAGCTGGAAGAATTGTATGTATTTGCAAAGAACTTGAACAGGAAACTACCCAAACGGAAAAAACGTCTTCCTCATGAAATTATAGACGCGGTGGATTTAGATTCGTTCAGAATCCAGGAAACATTTACGGGGTCTCTGCCACTGATGAAGGATAATTCTGGGGTACCCTGTATCACCGGTGGAAGACCACAACATGAGGAAGGAGATAAAGACCTTTTATCGCATATCATAAAAACGCTTAATGAAACGCACGGTCTCAATTTGACGGAAGAGGACAAGGTGGATATAGAACGTATGAAGTTTAAACTGGAAGAAAACGAGGGACTCCAGGCAGTTATGAACGAAAACAATACCCTTGAAAATATTCGATATAAGTTCGATAAGGTGGTGGATTCGTTATTACTGGGCTTCGTTAATAACAAGATAGACCTGTATAAAAAACTAACTGACCCGAATGTGAATGCCATGTTCAAACAGAAGTGGTTTGAAGGGTATTACAGGCAATTTGATTACCGATGAAAGAATCTTAACAGGCAACGTCAAATACTATGGTCCCCGTAACGCTGGAAATACTGAAAAACGCATTTACCGCAATACCAGAAGAAATGGGTGCGGCATTAAAAAGAACTGCATACTCGCCAAATATAAAAGAGCGAATGGACGCCTCATGTGCAATCTTTGACGCCGAAGGCAGGACCAGAAGAAGAGTTGGCCGGCGAATGTCTGTTCCCGGTGAGGAAAGGGATATTTTTATAAACCTGTTCCAATTTATTGTTAACGAGGAGGAAAGATGGGGAAAGAATTAAAATCTCTTTTCCTTATAATCATGAAAATCACAAAACTAAAAAATACTGAGGGATTAACAGAGTTACTATGAAGAAATTTACTCATGCTTGGTTGGCCTTTATGGCAATAAAAAGGCTGGAAGAAACAAATCTATCTGAAACAGATAGAAGGTATGCCAATAAGCTCATAAGATGGTTTAAAAATCATAAGGACGATGTAACACAAGGAGCTTGGTATCCAGATTCGGTGATAAAAGATATGGCTAATAGCCATGTGCTTAAACTTACGCCTTCGGATGAAGCGGAGAATAAATTCAAACGGCTTCCAAGTAGCTACTTGAATTATAGGTATGGTAAGAAATCTCCTCTAAAGAAGAAATCTTTCTTGATTGAAAAGTCTGACAACTTACCCGATCGTTGCGAATCTATTGCACAGTCAGTGATTGATGGTCTTAAGATGCAGGAAGAAGAGGATAAAGGGTCTCCTGTGTCGCCAACTGATAACCAAATCGCTCTATTACTTTTCATGTTAAGTCATTATATTGCAGATGCGCATATGCCCTTCCATTGCGACAGCAGGAGATTTTCAGAGGGAAAGGACCTTCACGGCTATATAGAAGGCAAGTGGGATGACATGATCAGACGTTATTATCTGATAGATGAGGATAATGAGCGATTTTTTTATAATCCTAAGGGGTATCCATTGCGGGATTCCAGCATTGACCAAGAATATCAATCGTCAGTTCTAAAGACCGTTGATGATGAACTACATGATAGAAAGTTCATCAAATCATGGGGAGCGAAGAACAGCAACGTATGGGACTTTATGAGTGCTATATGTCAGTATTCTTATCTTCTTTCGTATCGTTTCATTCCCGAACAGTACGATCACACTAATGTCACATTGACAAATTGGCAATCTTTGGGCTTGATTTCCTTTGACGACTTTAGTGTAGCCGTTCTTTCAGATGCGATTGATTCGATTGCCCGTGTTTGGTTCAGAGTTTGGCGAAGATATTTGAAATGGGAAAGAAAGCAGAGAGCTAAGAAATGAATAGGCTCACGGATCAAGCTGGCTTCGCCAGCACGGGCAACTTCGCTAATGCGCGTTATGTTACCTGCATTGCTTTCCTAAGTTCATGGTAAAGACTATAATAACATAATGGGCATTTATGAGAATATGAAAAAGGTAAAAGAGTTTACAAGGATTTAGGGAAAGAATCTTAACAGGCAACGTCAAATACCATGAACCCCATAACGCTGGAAATACTAAAAAACGCATTTACCGCAATACCAGAGGAGATGGGTGCGGCATTAAAACGAACAGCATACTCGCCGAATATAAAGGAGCGGATGGATGCCTCATGCGCAATCTTTGACGCCGAAGGCAGGATGCTGGCACAGGCAGAACACATACCTGTGCATTTAGGCTCTATGCCCCTCACAGTGGAGTTTGCCGTGAGGCACTTTGAGGAATTAAATGAAGGAGACCAGATCGTAGTTAATGACCCTTATCACGGCGGTTCACACCTTCCTGACATCACGCTGATAAAGCCGGTATTTTATGAAGCGGAGTTAGTGGGCTATGCGGTAAACAGAGCCCATCACGCAGATGTCGGCGGCATGTCCCCGGGGTCAATGCCTGGTGACAGCACAGAAATCTTCCAGGAAGGTCTTATCATCCCTCCCTGCAAACTTTTAATCAAAGGAAAAGAGAATACAGACGTCTTCGAAATCATAAAAGCCAATACTCGCACACCGACAGAGCGCGTAGGAGATATAAGGGCTCAGATTGCTGCTAATAACTTAGGGGCAATTAGAATTGCGGAACTCATACAAAAGTATAGCGCAAATACTTACACGGAGTTTGCGAAAGGCATCATAGAATATAGCGAGCTCAGGATGCGATATGCTATCTCAAGAATGCCCGAAGGCATTTACACCGCAGAGGACTTTCTGGACGACGATGGCATTACAGAACAGCCTGTGAAAATAGCAGCAACAATAAAAATAGCGGGTAGTAATATAGCCATAAGTTTTGAAGGCACTGAGCAGCAAAGAAAAGGAAATATTAATGCTCCTTATGCAGTCACGTTCTCTGCCGTTTACTACGTCATGAGGTGTGTGACAGACCCTGAAATACCTCCCAATCATGGTTGTTACCTGCCCGTAAACATTTACGTGCCTGAAGGCACAATCCTGAATCCAAATCCACCAGCAGCGGTGTCCAGCGGTAATGTAGAGACATCACAAAGAATAGTGGATGTCTTGCTGTTTGCTTTGCATAAGGCGGTGCCACACAAAATTCCTGCTCAGTCTCAAGGCACAATGAACAATGTAGCAATAGGGGGTGATGCTAATGGAGAAGGGTTTACCTATTATGAAACCATTGCAGGAGGTCAGGGGGCTTTACCACATAAGGATGGCGAAGATGGTATTCACACTCACATGACTAACACTGCGAATACGCCGATAGAAGCTTTGGAGCTTTCGTATCCGTTGCAGGTGGAGAAGTATGAGCTGATTGCAAATTCTGGTGGGAATGGCAAGTTCAGAGGTGGTCTGGGCATAAGACGAGCTATTAAAGTGTTGGTAGACGATGCCACTCTTTCTATTCAGTCGGAAAGGAGGAAATACCAGCCAAAGGGACTGTTTGGTGGAGAAAATGGAAGAGCCGGGAAGAACTATTTAATTAGGAACAAAAAGAGGTTGGATTTGCCTTCAAAAGTTACTACGAGTCTCGAAAAAGGAGATATAGTGGTTATTGAAACGCCAGGTGGCGGGGGATACGGAACATAAGAAACTTTTCTTTTTGCGCAGCAAAACCGCGCAAGCATTTTTAGTAAAGGTTTTTGCGAAGCAAAAAAGTTTGTTTTGAACATTGGAATTTTGATTAAGCCCTTTTAGGGCTTGCGGGGTGTGTGCCTCGT
>JAGLZV010000204.1 GCA_023131215.1 Candidatus Methanophagales archaeon
ATAAAAAAGATGAATTCAATGATGTGGCTATGTTGATATCGTGTGGATTGTGGAATTATCATTTGAAGTGCTGTTGAATCGGAAGTGAGGACGGGAATAGGAGTGACTCATTCCTTCGCGGGATATTATTTTGCAACAAGTCTATTAGAGAGAAGAGGAGAAAGGCATGAAAGAAGCTGTTTTTTTATAACCACAAGATTACACAACACTTTTTCTTTTTCACAAAAAGAAAACCTGTGCTAAAAGAAAAACAAATAAGCTCGTGGTTTTTTACCTCGCTATACAAAAACTTTTTTCTCACACTTCGCCCATTCCAGTCCTTTTAGCTCCACACCGCCCTCTACGCCCAGAATCTCCACACCATCGAACTCCTTCATGCCACAGAGTAAATGCTGCTCTGGATGTGTCCCCGGAGTGATATCACAGCTCAGCACAATTTGCTTGCCTGCGGCTACCACTATTTTAAGGCGAGCCGATGCAGGATGTTTTTTTGGCAGCACAATCAGCGGCGAATTTACTTCTCTAATCATGTACAGTACACACCTTAACCCATTCACTATTCGTTCGTCAATGCCAAAGCCGGAAGCTACAAGCAGTTCTTCAGGTCCCATCGCCAATACAATCTCGGATTCTGGAGTATCAACGAAAAACTGCCTTTGTTTCCCTATTTTAACCACAGCTAACGTACCGCTATTTCCATGCACCATCAGCATCTCGTTACTGCCCAGGGGTATCATGTCAGGTAACCGTAACCCTATTTTCACACTTTCATTACGTTTTCCGACTGGCATGAGGGGCAGACCACTTTCTCGCCCATCGCATCAAACTTGTTTCCGCAGTTATTGCACTTGTATCTATCTACTTCTATCTTCTCAATCTCCAATTCGAAATCCCCACCACCAACACTACACATTGCTATCGCCTCTTTTATCTTTTGTTTTTAATATTATAGTATAAGCAGAGAGTATATAAAAGGTTTTTTGATATTTTGTATTGTTCGAAATTTTGAATTTAGTGCGTGGTATTTATTTGTAATTTGGCGTTTGGAACTTGGAACTTGGAATTTTGACATTAGACCAGCGGATCAAGATACTCCCGGTATTCCTCAACCTCCACCGGTCTGCCAGACCAGTATTTTTTCACTTCTCCTTTGTGGATGACAGCGGTAAGAGGGAGTAGCTTCTCACCTTCTCCCTGATGTATAATGTGGTAAAGAGCACCTTCTGGCGAGCCATCATAAATATCATAAAAAACGATTCTATCACCATATAATCGTTGCAGTTCCTCGATGTAGGGCTGGTCTCTCTCGCATATCATGCATACGTCGTCACTGCAAGGGTCTCGTCTTATGTTCAACACAACAGGGCGTTTGAATTCCAGTACCTTGTAAACTGCTCGCTCTATGCCTTTATATTTTTCCAAGACATACCTCTCAATCACGTCCCCATGCTCCTTAAGAACTTGCTCCATGCTCATTGAATGCTTTTCTGCGAACGCTTGCACCACTTTCTGCTTGAATGCTTGCTGGT
>JAGLZV010000205.1 GCA_023131215.1 Candidatus Methanophagales archaeon
GACGTCCAAGAAGGCTTTCTTTTGCTCCATGAGTTAAAAAGTATTTTCCCCTTTGTTAACTTTCTCCACCAATTTTTGTAGTTCGACACAGCTTTCTTTTAGGCGTGAAATTCTTTTCTCAGAGAGATATTGACCCCGACAATGCATTATCGAATTGCGGATTGGTTCCAAATCGTCTAATCTCCTCTTCCACTCTTTCGGATTTTCCATATAAGAACTGAAAACTTCTTTATTAGTTTTTGCCTCGATTATCTTTCCATAATCATAAAAATCAATAAAATACAATTCTGGCAGTTTCCTTTCCTCTTTTAACCGAGTTTCTTGAACTCTTTCTCCGTATTTCTTCCTCACATCACTTGGAACTCCGTCCCACCACCAATCTTCTCCATACACGTTGCTTAATACCCCTTGAATTACTTCTCGGAGGGTATTCTCAAACCATTCTATCAATGCATGATTTAACAATACAGGATCACTTGTCATCTCCATAACTTCTTCTAAATTTCTTGGGAACGAATAACCCGATTCAATTCGTTTAATCTCCCCTAAATAATACCCAATAGGTTGTTCATATTTTGGCTCTGTATTCTTCTCGAGAGCTTTCTCAAATTCCATTTTCGCCTCATGGTATTGCCCTGTTAAATAAAATAATGAGCCTAAATAGTAATGAGGCGCCCACAATTTCGGATTTAGCTCTATTGCTTTTCTAAAGCTCATTTCGATTTCTTCAATATGCTCAGGAGATAAATTGTCCTCAGATTTTGAAAATAACTCCTTACCTTTTACAAAATAATTCCAGCCATCTTTTTCCCTCTCTCTTTCCATCATCTTAAACTCATCTATTGCACGATTAGCCAGTTTATCCGCCCTCTTTATAAGGTCTTCCTCTCTCGGCACGTGAAAATAGTTTACCTTTTCAAATCGCTTCTCTTTTTCTCTCACTTGAAGAAATAACTTGCCCAATTTTTCGTTTTTTACCCTGTATTCTCCATTAAGCTGCTTAACCATTAACTCGCTGTCTGAAAAGCAATCAATCTTGTTTATGGAAAAAATACCTGCCAGTTCTAATGCTTTTATCAATGCCCGATATTCCGCTATATTGTTTGTTGCGGTGCCAATAAATTCTTCATATTCCTTTACTATTTTTCCTGATTCATCGCATATCACAACACCGATGCCAGCGGGTCCTGGGTTGCCTCTGCTTGCTCCATCAGTGTATATAAGCAGTTTTCTCATCCACCCGCTCCTTTTTTATACTCTCACTTTGCTCTTTTCGCTAAGATGAACTCTAATCACTGATTATCCCACTTGTAATCTTTAATATCTCCTCTCCATAATCTTCAATCTTCCTTCCACCAATCCCTTTAATCCCCTCTAATTCCTCCTTTGTCTTCGGTAGTTGATTCGCTATGCCGATTAAAGTGCTATCGTGAAAAACGCAATAAGCCGGGATATTTCTCGCAGAAGCGATATTTTTTCGCCACTTCTTCAACTCCCCAAGCACGCTCAAATTTCCCGATTCCTGAACCACCTCGTTTTTCACGGGCAACCGCAAATTTATAGATGTTCTCTCTTCCAACGCCTTTTCTGCCAACCCTGTAAGGTATAGCAGGGGTCTCGGATACCTTGTATAATTTTTCTTTGGTAAAGCTTTCTTTTCTAAAGAAAGGTTTGTTATCAAATAGCCTTCGTCTATCAACTGGTCAATAATACCAATCACCTCATGAGCGGCGTATTGGTTCAAAACACCATAATAATCCGATATCCTTGTGTTCTGCGTGATTAACTTTGTCTTTTTTGATTTTGAACCCGTTAATACATTTGCTAAACTCGTTCTGCCGACGTGAAAATCCAGCTTTTTCATCAGTTCAATAATAATAAACGCAATTCTGGCACTTTCAGCCTTCCCTGCATCATCGGTGGCTAATACACTTTGTTTGCCCAATTCAGTTACGCCGTCAGCCATGAATCCCAAACCATTTACTTCTGTATCCTCTCCTATGCCTCGCAATAACGGATTGCAAACGCTGCACGCATTGCACTCCCCACTATACCCTTCACCAAAATAATTCAGGATGAACTTCCTCTTGCATTCCTCGCTCTCCACATATTCCACTACCTTATCAATTTTTTTCATGCCGCTTTCTTCCAATCGCCAAAAGATTTCAAGAAGCTCAATTGTGTCAACGTCTTTTATACCTGGATTGACTTTGACCGGCGTGCAAAAGTCTCTTTCTTCAAGTTCTATTACCCCTGCAATTTTCAACTCCCGCAACACCTCGTTTATCCTCCCCACAGATATTTGAACAGACCTGCTCAGCACCTCCAAATCCATCCATCTATTCAAATTCTCCCTAAAATACGCATTTCTGATTACCTTCTCCGCATCTCGCGGGTATTTTAGCGATTCAACCTCATCATCAGCATTCAGCATTCTTACCGCTGCACGCCTGAAAATCCTGAAATACGTTTTTATCGCGCCCATCCGCTCGAGATGATGCAAAATTAATCGGCTAGGAACCTCGTCCAGCTTCAAATCGTTTGCTATCCTCTTCACATTCACGTAAATTAATTTCCCCACTCCTCGTGTCAACAAATCAAGCACCGCTTTAATTTGCTTGCGAGAGGGCGTATTATATTGAACCAATTTTCGCAGCTTGAGTTCATCCGCTTTAGAATAAAGCAAGAAGCAATACGCGGGCTTTCCATCCCTTCCCGCACGACCCACCTCCTGATAATAACTCTCAATAGATTTTGGCAGATTGTAATGGATTATTGCCCTTATATCCTCTTTATCAATGCCCATCCCAAAGGCATTTGTAGCCACCACGATTCTCATTCTCCCGCTTATAAAATCATTTTGTATCCTTCTTCTTTCTCCACTATCCCTTATTTGACCGTGATAATACGATGCGCTTAACCCTTCCGCGGCTAAATAATTAGCCAGTTCCTCTGCGGTTCTTGTGAAATTGACGTAAACAATGGCAGAGCCTTTGAGTCGTTTTAACAGCGTTTTGAGCATTCCTTCTTTTCTGTGGCTGCTTTTCAAGTTGAGCACGGAAAGTAACAGGTTCTTCCGGTCAAAACTGGCTTTGAATACATCGCATTTTATTCCCAATTGTTTTTGTATGTCCACTTCGACCGTTTTAGTGGCTGTGGCTGTCAATCCAAGCACAGGTGGAGCGGGATTGTTTAATGCCTTTATCATCCTTTGCAGTCGTAAATAGTCAGGCCTGAAGTTATGACCCCAGATAGAAATGCAATGCACCTCGTCAATCGCTATCAAACTGATATTACACGACTTCAATATACTCATTAATTTGTTATCTACGAATGTCTCAGGAGCGACATACAACATCTTCAATTTCGATTCTTTTAATTTTAATTGCTCGTATATGCGCTCTTTTGTGCTCTGGTCGAGCATGGAATTGATATACGCCACGTCAAGCACGCCTTTCTTCTTCAGCCCGTCCACCTGGTCTTTCATCAATGCGATTAACGGGCTTACAACAACTGTCAGACCATCAAATATCAATGCGGGTATTTGAAAACATAGGGATTTCCCGGCGCCCGTAGGTAGAATAGCAAGCGTGTTTCTCCCGGCTAAGACATTGCCAATTATTTCTTTTTGTCGTGTGCGAAAAGAGCGGTGATTGAACACAGTGTTTAAAATTGTCAGTGGTTGATTGTCTTTTGAAGTAGTAGCAGCTATTTTTATCCCGTTCATCGTGCTTAGGTTAGGTTAGGTTTGCTCAGATTAAATATAAAAGTTTCGGTTATCCTTCGGTGTGCTTGAAACACCACCCACACGTTCTGACGCGTCGCTCACCGTTTCACGAATCGTTTTGGAAATTTTTTAGTAAAGCTTTTTGCTTGCAAAAAGGTTTGTCAACGCTTTTCTTTTGGAAAAAGAAAAGCGGGCATAGCAACGATCCTTAGTTCCCAAGTGCTCGCGCAACTCAGTACAGTAAAGAACGCTGACGAGCTTATCTGCCGGGTTCGGAATGAGTCCGGGAGTTTCCCCGCCGCTATGGCCGCTATGCCCATTTACATATTTCTATTTTCCCACTTATAAAGCTTGTTGAAAAATCTGCAGAAAAAAGCAAAAGGGGTGCTGCGTTTACTCCTCTCGAAGATTGACTTTGAACGTACTATACTATAGTCCTAACACCTCCTTAAGCCT
>JAGLZV010000206.1 GCA_023131215.1 Candidatus Methanophagales archaeon
TGTTAGAGCGCCTCCCACATTTATTGCCTCTTTCGAACCATTCATGTAGACAATCGGTGTTGTCCCTTTACGAGCCCAACATTTACGTCTGTCCGCATCAATTGTAAAATGAGCCTCATCCATGCAGATAATCACTACGTCTTTACCCAAACTTTCGAGTTTTTTTTAAACTGCACTTTGAACTCGTCAACATCCTTCTGATTTCTGCGCTTGTGCCTTGGTCTTGGAACCAAACGAACAAACCCCAAATTTGAAATAATCCTGCGAATATGCCTCGATCCATATGAAACCCCAAATTTCGACTTGATCAATACCTGCACATCTTTTGTTTGCCAGCCCCTTGTATATCCGTTTTCCATCGTGTAAGGCTTATCTAGGATTGAATCTAGCTCTTTTAAGTTTTCATCACTCAACGTAGCCTTCTTTCCCCTTCCTTTCTTATCGCGAAGCCCTTCAAAGCCTTCTTCTTTGAATCTACAATGCCAGAAAGAGACGCTACTCTTGGAAGTGTGGCATATCTTTTCTATCTCTCTATCCTTGTAGCCTTCTTTCAATAAGAGAAGGTAATGCAGACGCTCTTTTATTTTTCCGTCCCTCTCACTTTTATATCTTTTCTCTAACTCTTCTAACTTGATGTCTTTCAACTCCATAAAATCATATTATTGTCCTATTATTTAAAGCCTTGACTATACTTAGAAAAATCTGTCTCATAAGGTAATTCTACACCTAATTCCTTTATTTGCTTTTTTCTTTGTTCATATAAGATAAGCGCTATTATAAATGAAGGAGTGACATAATGCAAAAAGAGAATATAGCCCATCATATCCTCACAATCCCCAAAAACCCTCTCGCATGCCTGACAAAATCCTCATAACTGCGAATTCTAAGCATCCTTTGTAAAATATAAGAGGGTCTAAGGTAAAATTTTCGATATGCCATTCTTTTTATCTTCTCGACCTCATTCACCCCCTTATATCCATTTGGAATGAATACGGGGAAGTATCCCGTATATTTGTCTTTTTCTCCTTCTAATGAACCCCATTTACCACCGATGATCTCTTCATATAGGTCTGTTCCAGGATGAGGAACTGTAACATTGAATTTTGCTATCTCTGGATCAAGTTCGATGGCAAAGTTGATGGTTTCCATCGCTTTCTCAGGTGTTTCGCCTGGTAAAGCAAGCATGAAATTCGCCATTATCTCTATACCTGCGCCTTTCGTCTTCATCACCGCATCACGGATCTGCTGTAAGGTTATTCCTTTCTTTATATTTTCAAGCAAATCTTGATTCCCACTTTCGAAACCAAAGAAAAGATGCCAACATCCAGCTTTTTTCATCTTATTTAAAACCTCACGCGGAGTGCGTGAGATAATATCGGCTCTGGCATAACATGACCATACCACATCCAAATTTTCATCGATAAGTCTATCACAGAACTCATTGATCCAAGACTTTCGCAAACCCCAGAGTTCATCAAAAAAGCTTATATCTCTGACTCCATACTCGTTAACGAGAAACTTTATTTCTTCAATAGCATTATCGACTGATCTCTGACGATATCTCTGCTCCCACATTCTTCGTGCACAACAGAAAGTGCAAGAATATGGACAGCCTCTGCTGGTGATCATTGTCATCATTGGAAGGCGTTTGAATTCATTTGGAGCTGGGCGGTAACGTTTCAAGGGCATAAGATGGCGAGCAGGGAAAGGTAATGAATCAAGGTCTTCAATCCGTGATCGATATTCATTCGCAAGCATATGGCCACCGTCTTTATAGGCAATACCCTTCACCTTATCGAGTTTTCCACCAGATTCCAATGTTTCAACTAGTTCTGATGTTGTGATTTCGCCTTCCCCAATTATGACATAATCAATGTAGTCGTTATCAATTACTTGCTCAGGGAAAAGAGTAGGATGAGGTCCTCCGAACATGATTTCAGTATCTAATCGATCTTTTATCTCTTTGGCAAGGACTAAACAACGACTGAAGTTAGAGGTGAGGCATGTCACTCCAACTACATCGGGTCTCTGCTTCACAACATTCTCAACCGTATCAGTTATACCAAGATCGAGAGCGGGCGAATCAAGAATCTTCACATCATGTCCTTGCTGTTCTAATACCGCCGCAATATATCCAAGACCCAAAGATGGGAGGATGGCACCTATTTTTGCAAGCCCTTTTCCATACCGGCTTTCTAATGGAAACGGAGGATTAATTAATAAGACCTTCATTATGTTTACACCCCACTGCTTCTATATCTAACTTGGAACGATATTTCTGTGTCAGCACTAATCGATGTAAGCGCGCCTCGAATAAAACTTAAGATAAGGTCTTGTTTACTGCCTTGACCTGCACGCCTTTCAAATTGCTGAGTATCCCGGTATGCAGGATTCCCATCGTCACCCCTCTCTACGACTCCGTAATTTATTTTTTCATCCATTCCGATTACCATTTATCTATTTTATTTTCAAACTCTTATTTTTCTTTCCTCTTGTCATCACTTCCCATCTTCTTCATTCTATACAACACCTCGTCCTGAATCCTCCTATGCGTCTTCAACATATCAGCCAGCAGCCCAATCACCACTGTCTGAATACCAACGATCAACAACAAAACCGTTAATACCGCAGATGGCAAATATGGACCAACCATGCCCGTATCGAAATAATGAATGAAAACACGAAATCCAAGAATTAGCCCGAACACGATAAAGAAAATGCCAATATACGAAAATGTCTTCAATGGTTGATAGTCCCGATACGTCGTTACCATCGTTTTACCAGCCCGCTTTGCATACCCAAATATATTCGAGATTAATCTCGACTCGCCTCCGCTTCTCTTCCGGAATTCAATTGGTATCTCTGCTATCACCAGATCATAATTTGCTGCCTGCATCAGTGTCTCTTGCACATAAGTATAGTCTGCCATCACATTCAGATGAAATGCAGCATCCCTTGTGAAAGCTCGAAATCCCGTCTGAGCATCAGAAATCGGCAGTCCCGATACCTGTCTTGTTACAAAGGTCGCAATCCTGTTCGTGACCTTTTTATGTATTGGCATGTATTCAATCCAGCCTCTAAACCGAGAGCCCAACATAAAATCTGCTTTTTCATCTACGATTGGTTTTATCAGCTTTGGTATTTCTTTGCCATTGTACTGCCCATCTGCATCTATATTAACAATAATATCAGCATCCATTTCTAAAGCGTTTTCAAGCCCGGCTCTAAATGCGGGTGCCAAGCCTTTATTTCGTTTGAAACTTATGATCTTGTCTGCACCAGCACGTTCCGCTTCTTTTACTGTGTTATCGCACGAACCATCGTTTATGA
>JAGLZV010000021.1 GCA_023131215.1 Candidatus Methanophagales archaeon
TAAAACTATCGAAAACGTTCGGATTCTCCGAACAAAAAGCAAAGGTTTATATAATTGTTTTTCCTGTTGCTCTCTTACTTCGATAATCCTAAAGCCTACGTGATCATGCCTTCGGGCAGTGTTTGGGGTTCAACCGTGAACCTCATGTGATATCCCTTTGATGCTGTGTCTCTTCATACACATCAAATGATGCTGGTCGAATTATTAGTATAATAGGTTATCGCCCCGCCCGAAGACGCTATTTCTGCTGGTAAAGCAAAAATTCTAATTACAATAACTGCTACAATAACTGCTACAAGCAGGATCGCAATCACACGCCATTTCCGCTTTATGAAATCTACAAATTGCGTACAATCCATATATGTTCCTCACCTCCTAAAAAATAAAAAAATAAAGAAGGGTATCACCCCTTCTTAATATATCGCACCACCTTGATAAACCTTTCCATCCTTGTCGACCTGAACTTGTGACCATGCATTACGGTCCTCAAATATCGGGTGATGAAACTCTGCATTTGCATTGACGGTACCGATCTGAGTATTCCATGATGCTGAGCTACTGAATGATTCAACAGACCATCCATAGAGCGTATTTGCGTATGCACTTGAATCGTCAGCGACATAGATTACTTCCACACCAAGGTTGTAGTGGAACCAACCGGATGCAGTCAAGCTAAATAGAACATGCCCAAGGATGTTTTTTGCTTCAACAGTATTCCACGCATGTTTAACAGTGACCGATAAGATTGTGCCACGGATTTCGTAGTAGTCCTCACCAGAAATTCTGATGGTTTCTGCCACATCTCTTTCATCTTGCACAGATTTTGTAGATAGCACCTCTTCGTTCCTTACGGAACTTATGAAGGATGGGCTAAGTTCTTTTGTTTGTAGGTTGCCACCATCGTCTATAATCTCCAGATATTTCACCGTGTCTCCTTTTTTAAGGAAAAATACTTCATCTGTTATACCACTGGAATAACTTGTAGCTAATAATTGTATAGTGTTCCAGTTAGTATTCTGGTAGTTCGATGCTAAATCTCTCGAATTTACCGGATTCTCCTGTGCACTCGCAGCTGGCACAAACACTATTGCTACGAGTAGCGTAGCCAACAGCAGCACGCTTATTCCGATTTCTTTTCTTTTCGTTTTTTTCATAATATCACCTCCTAAATTTTTTAAACCCATCTTTTTCCTTTCCTTCATCTTTTTCACATCCCCTCTTTTTAGCGCCCCTCCTCGGCACTCACTAATCCTATCAATCAAACCCCTGATAAAACTACCGAAAACGTTCGGATTTTCCGAACAAAAAGCGAAGGTTTATATAAACAAATCAACAATTCCACCCTGAAAATGCTATAATTATAATGCAATTGCCAGTAACAATATCTTAATCCACGTTGTCATTTTCTTTTTTCCCAAGATCCTTTCTCCTTTTATACCACATACCAATGAAAGCAGCGGAAAACACAATTATTAGAACTACGAAAAATGTTCCTATCATTCTAACCATTTTATGTCCCCTTGAAATAGTCGTGAACTGCCAAGTCGTAGTTCTGGTAGGAGCGATACCGGGAGCAGGAGGTTCTCTTTGCCCAGCAATGACTGTAACCGTGTAGTTCGTTTCGGGTTGCAAGGGTTTGGCGAGGTAAAATGTGTACTTACCGCTATAAAGAATGAGTTCCTTCCTGACATGGCTTATCTCCACATCCGGCTCTACTTTTAACTTCAAAATCTGTGGCGGTCTGGGAAAACTCACGGAGAAATGAGTATTTAGGGGCACATTTTTTGCTCCAGGCTTTGGAAAGAGACCAAGAGCCTGATAAGGTTGTGGATATGGTGGTATATGCGATTGATTAGGGGTTGTGGAAGGTAGAGAGACGTTTGTTGAAGAACCAGGATATTCTACTACAGTAACTGGTTCATAGTGAGGTTGATACAATTGGTATATTACTACACCTGTTGAAGAAACTGCAAGCGCTACGATGCCTATCACCAACAGGATCTTTTTCATTTTTTTCATATATCTAAATTTAACATGAAAAATAAAAAACCCACGACAGACATGAAAATGCTGATATCACATCTGTCGTGATAAAAACTATTTACTCTACTCATGTTTTGTATATCCATGCATCCGAGCCCATCCAGTGACTTTCTTTTACAGGCCAAGGCGGCCAGAAATTACGCTTCCACTGGGTACTCACTTCTTCGTTCCACCATATTAACTG
The DNA here is from genome assembly GCA_023131215.1 of Candidatus Methanophagales archaeon. Taxonomy (GTDB): domain Archaea; phylum Halobacteriota; class Syntropharchaeia; order Alkanophagales; family Methanospirareceae; genus JAGXOS01. The sequence continues at coordinate 2,228 of JAGLZV010000021.1, forward strand.
GTTATAATCGACGTATAGATGTGGCTCGCTATGGTAAGCTGCAATAGTATCTGAAGTGTAGGTGCCAGTTTCTGTCCAAACCTCGTTTGCTTGATCAGCACGGTTTTCCTTGTATGGTAGATGCCCATATCTTTCCCATTCACCGTTAATCCAAATACCATATCTATAACTACCACTATGTGGACCTATGACTTGAATTTCAATGTCATTGTAAGTTGTAGCGCTTGTGGTACCATGCCATCCCCATCCCCCTTCATCGTCATCATACGTGAATAACCACAAAGTTGGTCCACCTGAACCTTTGTAAACGCCAGCTTCTGCCCAATGACCTCCTCTGCCTACATGGGTAGTAACCACATGATCTGTAGTTTCTCCTTCCTCTGCTGCACAACTTCCCGATTTTATCTTGGTATATATACCTCTATACACCTCATTTCTTGTCCTCATTAATTGATATTTTTGTGTTAAACCCCTTGTCTCCACTAATTGATGTTCTTGTTCTAAACTTTCGCTAAAGGGATCGTAACGCGGGGGTAAGTGTTTCAATCCCAGATCCTCTGAACTTAAGCCTATCCATGTAGCTCCTGTTTCTGGATACCATCCCATCCCATGCTTTTCTAAAATTTCTGCGATTTTGCTGTCGTTATAGCCTCTTTCTTTCAATTTCCTTATTATTTTCGTCACTGGGTCTGTGAAGTTAGCAAGTTTTGTGCAGTTTATTTTTCCAGTTACGGGCTCTCTGAAGTTTTTAATATTCGCCTCCTCTATCATTTCTTTTAGCTCTACTTCAGATATCACTGCCTCAGGTATTCCTCCTTCTGTTTTTATTTTGAACAATCCCGTCTCTGGATCCTGTACCATTCCATGTTCGTCCAGAATTTCCGCGAGTTCATTGTTGTTATATCCTTTTATTTGTATTTTTTCGTTTTTTACAAGATTTTCTTGGGCTATCGCCAATCCAACACCGCATACCAATATCGCTACTATACCTATCGCCCATATTTTCTTCATCTTTTCCACATCACCTCCTAAATTTTTTAAACCTTTCTTTTCCCTTTCCTTCATCTTTTTATTTTACCTCCTTCTTAGCGCCCCTCCTCGGCGCATACATATTTTCGGTGGAACAGCATAAAATAGCGACGTGGAACAGGTGTTCCAGAAAATGGAACGACAGTTGAACACGCTCAATCGCCTCTTTAACACACAAACACAAACCTGTGCTTATTCTGAAATCGCTCGCGAGCATTTCATCAAAACCTCCTTCTTTTCCCTTTAATTCAGTTACTTTAATTCAAATCATTCATAGTAGTCCAAATGTACAGAAATAACTTTTTCATTTTTTTCTAAATTTTCTTTTAAGGTATTTCCATCGTCATTTGAAATTCCTGAACCTCTATAATCAATTTCAACCCAAATAATTTTTTTTAGGAATAAACCATAAGAATTCATTATCGGACGCAGTTCGTTTTCGTTTTCATCACCTTCTATTGCAATAATAACATCATCATTCCTTTTTTTAGATATTTTTTGTGAAAGAAAAATGTTTTTCTTTCTTAAATTATCTTTTATATCCCCAATAGTATTTTCTGAAACAATAACATAAAAGAATGGAGAGTAATAGGGGAGGTTAAATTTTAATTCGTAAGGCAATATCAAATCATAACCTTCGAGCATCGATTTCACTTCATTTTCGGTTATATTTTCTTCAAACGTAATTGAAATATCCCCAATATCTTTAGATTCTTCCCTCTCCTTTCTTCTCATCCACAGGCACGGAGCCATCTCCCTCAATAGTATCCCCAATATCTTTAGATTCTTCCCTCTCCTTTCTCTCATAAACATACCTTCCTGAAACGAATACTCTGCTTATAATCTCTCCATTCTTTTCCATTTTAAGCATCCAAGCAATCTTGCTTTTCGCTCCGTCGTGGACGAATATCGGTTTACTCACCTCTGCATCGGGGTATTTGGCAGTGATTTCTTCAGCTAATTCTACCGCTTCTTCCGCGGTTATTCGCGTGAGTGTGGTTGGACACTCACTCAGATTATCTGGGCTTTCGTAGAAGTGTCCATATCTTGAGATTGTTCCGTCTCCCTCTACATCTATAAATCCTATGACCTTCTCTTTAAGGATTACTGGAACTGACCAATATGATGGTTCCTCTTCCACAGTTCTCACGAGGATAGGGTCTCCAAGCACGGATTGTTTCCATGGTTCGAACATCGGGTCTTCTTCCTGAACAAGTCCAAATTTAGACTTAGCAATCTTTTTAGCAGCATCCTTTGATAAAAACGGATTTTCTGGCATTTTATTCATCTCATTCTCTCCAGTCTTCTCAGGATTAGATGTAACTTCTGTTGATTCCGGCACCTTATTTGCTTCATTCTCTCCTGTAATCCCCTCTATCTTTGAAGGTATCTTTACTTTGTTCATCATTCCAATATATGCAAATGCTATTCCTATTCCTATCAATATCAATGCTAATACTACCAATATGGCAATACTTTTTTGGTTCATGTTTATCAGCTCCTTCCATTTTATTATTTTAACCCCCTAAAAAAGAAAAAAAGAGGAATTAAGTCCTCTCTTATGTTTCCTTTTATTTGGTTGAACTCAGTCTCTTACATAGATGTAATTGGTATGTGTTACACCTTCCCAGTTTTCCCAATATGTTCTACCTTGATTCACTGGCCATGGGTCATTGATGTATAGCCACTCTCCTGGATATGTTCTCCATCCTCTGCAACACCTGGCATGTCCTGGAACACCACTCTTCAACGGCCTGGCCTGGTTAATCTCATTTCTAGCCTCCTCAAATGTTGGCGAAGTGTCCAAGCTGGAACCTGCTTTACCTAAACCATCGGGACGAGCTGTTCTATAGTATGTTAGCTGTTGAGCATTAGTGCAACCTCCAGTCCAGCCACATCCCATAACATTAGCGATATGGTCTTGTGTATGGGTCACAAAATACCATCTGGCGATCATTTGTGCAGTGGCTACGGCGCACCTGTACTCATTTGTTTGCCCGTAAAGCGGAACGCCAAGCGTCACTTGAGCTCTAACCCTTACAATTTGTTCTTCAAGGCTCTTTAGTTCCTCTTCTGACAAGGGTTTTCCCGTTAAATCTTCGATGCCCATAGAATTTGCCTTTTCCATTACAAAGCTTACAAATTTGTCAGCTCTTTCCCACTCAGCCATGCGCTGCGATTTCTCTTCTTCGGGTATACTCTCGTAAAGCGACCATACACCAATTCCTTCAGCCTCGGGCTTTTTATCAGGTACAATTGAATAATCCGCTGCATCTATAATCATCCTGCGTTTTTCCCCTGTCACTGGTTGCTCAGCGAACGTCAACATTACGCCGATTTTTGGATAACTATAACACACCAGTTTTGCTGATACGATTTCCCCATCATACTCTTGTGCCAGCTCCTTAGCTTTTTCAATTGCTGTCGATGCATCCCAGGGACGAGGTCCTATCTCAAACGTGTAAACTGAAGGTCCCAGTTCAGCACTCGCACTTGCTTTGATTGTCCCTACCATCTTGCCGTTTTTCTCTACCGAGAATTCGTAAAAGAGCTTTTTCCCATTTATGTCATATATTGTTAGAGGTTCTGGATTTACTATTGCCCCTCTCCATTCTTCAAGCCCGGGTGTCTGCGTTAATACCGCATCCAACATATACACTGTTGCATGCTCCAAAGCTTTCTCTTCTGATACAACGTAGCTATGCTCATCAGCTGAATACGCAGTAGATCCAAACAAACCTACCATTAGCGCAGCCGCTACCAATAATGCCACCACCAATATCCCCTTAGAATTCCTCTTAGTCATCTTATCACCCCCTAAATTTTTTAAACCCATCTTTTTCTTTTCCTTCACCTTTTTCACATCCCCTCCTTCTTTGCGCCCCTCCTCGGTGCTCACTGATAGTTTCGTTCAAACCCCTGATAAAACTA
>JAGLZV010000022.1 GCA_023131215.1 Candidatus Methanophagales archaeon
ATAGTTATGCAAAGTTCTGGATTGGGCAATTCCATGAATGCGTTAATGTCCCTCACCAGAACCTACGAGCTGCCTTTGCCGATAATAACGAGTTGGAGAGGCGTTTATAGGGAAAAGATACCTGCCCAAATACCGTTTAATAAAAACCTACCCAGGATGTTAAAAGCGTTTGATATTCCTTACACGGTAATAGATGACAATTCTAAAATAAATTTGATGGACAACGTTATTTGCGATGCGTATGAAAATAACCGAATCCACGTCACATTGATTTCCCCAAAAACATGGGAGAAAGAGAGAGAAGGAGAAGAAAAAGCAGAAGCCATGGTGCATTTTCCAAAAAGAGAAAGGGAAACTATCCTGGAATATAAAAAAACGATTCACGAACCAGAGATGACGAGATACGATGCAATAAAAACAATAGCAGAATATTTAGATGAAGAAGCTGTTGTCTCCAATATTGGCATACCAAGCAAGGAATTGTATGACATCAAAGATAGAAATTTAAATTTCTACATGTTGGGCAGTTATAGTCAGGCGTCTTCAATAGGTTTGGGGATGGCATTAAAAACGAAAAGAGAAACGGTTGTTCTTGATGGTGATGGTAGCATATTAGCCACAAGTATCTTACCTACAACAGCAGCGGAAAGACCAAAAAATCTATCCATTTTTTGTCTGGATAACGGCACATTGGGAAGCACAGGGGACCAATTGACGAATGCTTATTCCGGTGTAGATATGGAATTAATGGCGATAATCTCAGGGATAAAGGAAACAAAAAAAGTGCACACAGAGAAGGAGTTGCGCTTAACTATCGAGGATTTGTATGACAATAAAGGTCCGAGATTCATTCACGTAATAGTGAAACCTGGCAATGTCCCCTCCGTTGCGAACATAAAATTGACACCAGAGCGAATAAAGAGAAGATTTATGAAGGCTATGCTTTAGCGATACCCATATCTCGTATGGTATAGGATTATCTCTTCTCTATATTTTGCGGGATATTATACAATAAGGCAATTTACTGCACAAAATAGAAAAATTTAAATAGTGGTTTACGTTAAATAACGTTTACGTATAAAAAAATGCTTGATAGTATAGGATGGAAAAAATTAGGAGGTGATTAATATGGAAAAGAGAACCGTAGCAATCATAATAGCTATAGTAACAATTGCCGCGGCTGTGATGTTTGTAGGGTGCATAGAAGAAAAACCAGCAAAGATGACTACACTCAACATTGGCTATCAACCAAGCACACATCAAATCGCAGCGATGTTAGCATCCGAAAAGGGATGGTGGGAAGAGGACTTGAGTAAGTTTGGTATAGAAAAGGTTACAATGAAGGAATTCCCTTCCGGACCTCCAGAGATGCATGCAATGCTTGCCGGGGACCTTGACGTAGCGTATGTCGGAGTTGCACCACCCATTGCGGCGATGTACGAAGGCTTAGACGCGAAAATAGTTGCAGGTGTCCAGACGCAGGGGTCTGCGATAGTTATCCGCCCGGAGTTCGCCGATGAATATGAAGGTCCTCTTTCTTTAAAAGGCAAGACGATAGCAACTTTTCCCCCCGGTTCGATTCAGCATACAATCCTTTCAAAATGGCTTTTAGACCATGGCGTAGACCCGAAAAAGGATGTAGTTATAAAAGCAATGGGACCGAGCGATGCTGCTACCGCTATCGGAGCTAAAAAAGTAGACGCTGTCTTCCTCCCCAGTCCAACGCCCACAATAATCGTGGAGGAGGGTAATGGAGTAATTGTTGAATGGTCGGGTTCGATGTGGCCAGACCATGCATGCTGTTGTTTGGCTGCGAGTGGAAAAATAATTAGAGAACACCCGGAGATGCTCAAGCAGATAATAAAAACGCATATACGAGCCACAGAGTACGAGATCGAGCATCCCGAAGAAGCGGCAGAGATTTATGCAAAGTGGAAAAATGCAGATGTATCAACGATAAAGCACTCGATAGACGCAACAGATATGCACTGGATTCACGACCCACAACTTGAAGTGGAATCGGGTATCGAATACGCGCAAGTCATCTACGAACTAAATAGGGAGAGATACGAGGGAAAGGGGATTGAAGTGCTTGAAAAAGAAGACATCTTTGATACCCGCTTCTATGACGAGGTAACAGGGAAAAGATGAGGCTACCGACAAAAGAAAAAGGGCTATGGTTAGTTCCCCTAGCCATAGCCCTCCTACTATGGGAGTTTATAGCGTGGTACGTGATAAGAGACCCTTTGATCTTGCCACGTTTTTCAACCGTTATTTTTTCCATTTATATCCTTAGGGAACTTGTAATCCCTGATATACTTACCAGCCTCCTTCACTTTGGTATAGGACTGGCATTAGCATTTTCTGCAGCACTTCCTTTGGCAATTGGTATGGGATGGTTCAGGAATGTATTCAAAGCGATAGACCCAATTATCGAAATCTTAAGACCTATACCCCCTCTCGCATGGATACCTGTTGCAATTCTCTGGATAGGTCTTACCCACTCTGCAGCGGGATTTATCATATTCATCGGCGCATTTTTTCCAATCTTAATTGATAGCTATACCGGATTCAGAGATGTGCCAAAGGTGTTAGTAGAGACAGGTAAAGTGTTGGGGTGCATTGGGGATAAAAAGCTGATAAAATATGTTGCTTTTCCTTATGCGCTTCCCTCGATTGCTACGGGCACTCGGGTTGGAATGGGAGTTGGCTGGATGTGTGTTGTAGCTGCTGAGATGTTCGGGGTTGGCAATTATGGGCTGGGATTCCGGTTATTCCAGGATTTTTACTTTCTACATCAGATGGACTATGTTATAGCGTACATGCTTATTTTGGGGCTGGTAGCGCTGTGCGTAGACCGCGTATTTAGATATTTTGTAGAGGAAAAACTATTAAAGTGGAAAAAGGGAATAGTAAAATGAGATGAACCACAAACTCGAACTCCGTAACGTAACGAAGACGTTTAACACAGAAGGAGGAGAGATGGAAGCATTAGAGGACATTAATCTAGAAGTTAAACCGAACGAATTTTTGTGTATTATAGGTCCCTCGGGATGCGGTAAAACCACTTTGCTAAGATTGATAGCAGGCTTGGACTATCCAAACAGTGGAGAGATTATCTTAGATGGAAAAGAAGTGATAGGACCTTCTCCGGATAGAGGAATGGTATTCCAGGAATTTTCGTTATTCCCGTGGAGAACGGTTTTGAAGAATGTGGAATTTGGACTGAAAATTCGAGGAATGAAGGATAAAGCGCGGAGAGAGATTGCAGAAAAATACATAGAGCTTGTGGGTCTAAGAGAATTTGAAAATTGTTATCCATACGAGCTTTCTGGGGGTATGAAGCAAAGGGTAGCGATTGCAAGAGCCCTCGCAACCGAACCCGCAATTTTATTGATGGACGAACCTTTCGGGTCAGTAGATGCGCAAACGAGAAATATACTTCAGGAAGAGCTGCTGGAGATTTGGAAAAGGACAAAGAAAACTGTCCTGTTCGTGACGCATAGCGTTGATGAAGCTGTATATCTCGCAGATAGGGTTGCGGTGATGTCCGCGAGACCGGGCTGCCTTGTTAAGTGCCTCGGTATTGATATACCGAGACCAAGGAAGCGAACGAGTATGGAAGTGAATGAGTTCAGGGAAAAGTTGCTCATGTTGCTCAGCTTAGAACGCTCAAAGGCGTGTATTAAGCCGTAATATGCTCATAATATTCAGAAAAATAAGGCATTATAGATTTTTAGCCATCTTTATATAATTGTAGTAGATAGGTAGATAAAGGGGAAGCTAAATGGCCTTGATTATCGTTACCGGAATGCCTGGAGCGGGTTCGTCAACGGTGATAAAGGAAGGTTTGAAGTTGAGAAAGGAAGAGGAAAGTGAAGGCGTTGAGTCTGAATTCACACCCAAAAACTATGGAGATATAATGTTTGAAGCGGCGAGAGAGGAAGGGCTTATAGAGAAACGAGATGATTTGAGGAAGTTATCGAGCGAAAAACAGCGGGAGATACAGATGCTTGCTTGTAATAAAATCTCGGAATGGAAAAAGCGTGTGAACCTTATAATAGACACGCACTGCACGATAAAAACGTCTTCGGGGTATCTTCCAGGATTGCCGGAATATGTATTGCGGGAACTGAAGCCAGACCAGTTTGTGTTGATAGAGGCAAATCCGGATGAGATATTTGGGCGAAGGAGTAAAGATAAGACAAGGGAAAGAGACGTAGAGGATAAAACCAGCATAGAAGAGCATCAGTTCATGAACCGAGCGATGTCAATGTCTTATTCCTGCCTTACCGGCGCATCGGTGAAAATAATAGAGAATCATGACGGAGCGCTGAGGAAAGCGGCGGAGGAGTTTTTTGAGTTGATGAAGATGCTAAGCAAGTCGTAACGGTGATTAGTATGGTTATATTATTCTCACCGCACTATCTTGGTTATATCTATCTCAATAATATCCTCGGCACCCATGCTTTTCAACTTCGGTATTAAAATATTCACTTCACGCTTGCTCACCACCGTCTCCACTGCATAATACCTACCCTGGTTATTATCGGAATCGTAAAGTTCGGAGATGGTTGGCTTTTTCATTGCAGGAAGTGCAGACACCACTTCCTTTAACTTATTCTCCGCAACGTTCATGCTGAGCAATACCTTACCCCTCGCTTCTATCACGCCGGAAAGTAAGGTTCTTATTTCCTCTATCTCTCGCCTCTTTTCCGCATCACTCCATGAATCCTTATTTGCTATTAACTTCGTAAAAGATTCCAGTATCGTGTGTATTATCCGCCAATTGTTTTTCCGCAGCGTCTCTCCGGTCTCCGTGAGCTCGACTATGCCGTCCATCATGTCTTTCGCTTCGGTAGCGCCGTAAGAAAAAAATACCTGCACAGGAATTCCAAGCTTGTCAAAGAAAGATTTTGTGAGGGTGGGGTATTCAGTGCTTATTTTACTTTGCGGTTTTATGTCTTTTGCCTCTTTTATGTCGGCTCTGTCGGCTTGCACAGCCAGGACGATTTTTACACTGCCTTCTTCTTCTGAGGTTTTGCTGTATCTCAGGTCTGCTATTTCAACTACATCCGCACCTCTTTCTTCTATCCAGTCCTTACCTGTTATGCCAACGTCAAAATACCCTTTCTCGACGTATTCCGGTATCTCCTGTGGTCTTAATATCTTCACTTTCTCTATCCTCGGGTCTTCTATCCTCGGACTGTATTCCCTGCTCGTTACTTTTATCTCCAAGTCTGCCTGCTTGAATAACAACAGGGTTTGCGCTTCTAAACTGCCTTTTGGTATCGCTATGGTTATCATGTTCTCTCTTTACAGCATAATAATATCTCAATCATAAAAAGCTTCAAAAAAGGATTATTTTCTTTTAGTGCAGTTGTTATTTTCCTTAAGAAAAAGTATATCATGAATGAGAAAACCAGAAGATTCGTGCGAAGCAAATTTGAAGAATATTATAGACGGGCGAAGATAAAAATCCCGAAGGATTCATGGATGCGAGAGTGGGGATTTGTTCTCTTTGACCAGTATTTTCCGGAAAAACTGGTGATGAGAAGACATAAATCTTTTGCCACCGAGGGAGAGTTAGTGAATTACCTCAGGGAGAATGCCCCTGCCCATGCATATCACTCCGCCGCTATTTATAAATACCCGGCTGCCGATATGGCGAATAAAGGATGGCTCGGTGCGGACTTGATTTTTGACCTCGATGCTGACCATATCGTAAGTGAAGCAGAGTTCCAGAGGTATTCTTATGAGGGCTTATTGGAGCTTGTGAAAAAAGAAACGGTGAAGCTGATTGACTTTCTTCTCTCTGATTTTGGATTTCACGAAGATGACATAGAACTGGTATTCTCAGGGTCAAGAGGCTATCACATTCACATAAAAACAGAAGAAGTGCGAGGGCTTGGAAGCCGGGAAAGAAGGGAAATAGTTGATTATGTGATGGCAACAGGGCTCGACATGGATAGTTTTTTAGCTGTGGATTCAAAAGAGAAGGGAGGTGAAAAGCCGGGAAGAGAGGATCTGAAGTTGATACCCGAGGGATGGGGCAAACGACTTCTCAAGGGATTAATAGATTTTCTTCACGAAATAGCGGAAATGGAAGAAGAAAAGGCGATAGAAGAAGTGAAAAAAATCGGAGAGATAAAAGAGAAAAATGCGAGAGATATAATAAGAATTGCAAAAGATGAGACAGTGATGAAGCGGATAGAGAGGGGGCAAATTCCACGGTTCGCTAAGCCAATACAGGAAGGAATAACAAAAACTGTAACAAAAACTGTGCGTGTGAAATCAGCCGATAGACCTGACGAACCCGTCACTGCGGACATAAAAAGGCTTATAAGGCTGCCTACTTCGCTACATGGCAAATCAAGCTTAGAAGTGAAACCGGTAAGAATCGAAGCCTTTAAGGACTTCGACCCTTTAGAGGATGCCATTGCATTTGGCGATTCGCCAGTTGAAATAAGTGCGGCTCGGAACTCTTCGATAGAGATGAAAGGCGAAAGATATGAGGTGGAAGAAGGCGAAATTGCTTCGCTGCCTGAGCATGTTGCACTTTATTTCATGTGCAGGGGTGTTGCGGAGATTATTTAAAATTTTCTTTGAAAAGAAAGTTTGCTAAAGGAAACATTTATTTTTTCTTTTAGTACAAACCTTTTCTTAGAAAGAAAAGCTTTACCAAAAGAATAAATTTTTCTTTCTTAGTGCAGGTTCTTTCTTTAGAAAGAAAGTGCAATGGACATAGAAAAGCTCTGGGAAATCTTGTATAAGGAGAGAAACACAGCATCACTGCAAGAATTACCGGAGACCTTCTGCGAGGAAGTGAGCGAATACATGGGGAAGTTAGCGGAGGAGAAAGAAGAAGAGGATGAAAGGAGGAGGGAGCTTATAGAAGATGAGATAAGGAATGCGAGGATGAAAGTGGAGGACATAATCAGAAGACGCATAGGAAAGATCGTAAAGCTCGCCAGCTCAGGCATGAAAACAGCACCTAAGGGCATGTTAGAGGAAGAGCAGATGATATTTGAGGGGGTGAAAAGCCACGTAGTGGAGGGTAGGGAGAAAATATTTGCATTGATCTTAAGTGAGAAAGAAGGCAAAAGCGAAAAGAGGGATGCTGAAAAGAAGAATGAAGCATCAAGTCCCGCTCCTGTTCCTGCAAAAAGCAATACTGAAGAGCTACATATAGTCCGGATATTAGAGGATATACCCACTTTTATGGGTACTGATGGAAGGATTTATAAAGTGAGAAAAGAAGATGTTATTATGCTACCAAAGACCAACGCTGAGATATTGTGCAAGAGAGGAGTTGCAGTGAGGTTTGAAGGGGAAAAAAGAAGAGAAGAGGAAGTAAGTAAAGGCGGGATAGAAAAATGAAGATGCCGAAACGTGTGAGGGTTCATTGCCCTTTTTGCGGCAAGCACACCTTACACGAAGTGGAAAAGGTAAAAAAGGGGAGAGCTTCTTCCTTGAACTGGATAGTAAGGCAGAAGAAACGCAGGTCGGGTATAGGCAATACTGGGAAATTTTCAAAAGTCCCCGGGGGAGCTAAGCCGACAAAAAAGGTTTTTCTCAGATATAAGTGCATGGAATGCAAGAAATCTTATCAAAGAGCAGGCTTCAGGGTATCTAAGCTTGAGCTTGTGGAATAAAACACTCTTTCCCGAAATAAAGTTTTATAAAAGAAAAAGTTTTTTTCACTAAGAGTGGGTGGAACAATAACAATGGAAATAGAGAGGAAAACGAGAAGCAAATTTTTGAGGGTAAAATGCATTGATTGCGAAAACGAGCAGGTTGTGTTTGACCATGCATCGACTATTGTGAAATGCAATGTCTGTGGAAGAACCTTAGTTGAGCCGAGGGGAGGGAAAGCAGAGATAAAAAGCAGAGTAATAGAGGTCTTTGAATAGCGGTAGGAACAATTCAAGATAAAAGAAAAAGATGGCGAGGGAAGAATGGCCAGAGAAGGGTGAATTGGTAGTTTGTACGGTAAGAACGCTTAAGACTTTTGGAACTTTCGTTACGCTTGAAGAATATGAAGGAAAAGAAGGACTTATCCATATATCTGAGGTATCCTCCGGTTGGGTAAAACATCTCAGGGATTACGTGAGAGAAGGGCAAAAAATCGTATGCAAGGTGTTGCATGTGGATCCACAGAGAGGGCATATAGATTTATCATTAAAGGCGGTGAAAGAGGGGCAAAGGAGGGAGAGGGTAAAATTATGGAAGAACGAGAAGAAAGCGAAGAAGTGGCTCTCCCTTGCCCTCGTTGCTCCATCTTCTAAAGTCGAACTGAGCAAAAAGGAACTCAACGAGCTCGAGGTAAAATTAGTGGATGCTTATAGTGGACTATATGATGCATTTGTGGAGGTGGTAAAGGAGGGAAAGAAAGTATTGAGCGCACTTGGGATAAAGGAAGAACACGCAGATGCAATACTGGAGGTGGCTCTCGCTAACGTTAAACCACCTTCGGTGCACATAGCAGGATATGTAGAGCTAAAGTGTCCTTTGTCCAATGGTGTGGAAATAATAAAGGAGGCGTTGAAGAAAGCTGAAGAGGTGATAAAAATAAAACCTTCAGGTTCAAATACAAATGGTGTCGGTGTGGAATGTTTCTATATAGGTGCACCAAGGTATAAGATACGTGTCACCGCACCCGATTATAAAAAGGCGGAAAGCGTATTGAGCAATGCGGCTAACGCTGCTATTGAAATGATAAAAAAAAATGAAGGATATGGCGAGTTCTACAGAAATCTTCCTTAAAACTTTTCTTTTTGCAAAAGAAAAGTAACTTTTTATGAAATCAAAGATAAGGAAATGTGAGGTATGCGGAGAATACACATTGAAGGAGGTATGCGAGAGATGTGGAAGAGTGACAAAGAATCCAATGCCTCCAAGATTCTCCCCTAAGGATCCTTATGGAAAATATAGAAGGATGATGAAATATGGAAGAAATAGAAGTACATGAGCGAAAAAAGGTGAAATTGAACAAGCCGGTAATGATAGAAGGGCTTCCGGGGGTAGGAAACGTAGGGAAATTAGTTGCTGAGCATATAATACAAGAGCTGAATGCCGAGAAGATATTTGAGATATATTCATGGCATTTTCCACCACAAGTATTGGTAAACAATGACGGAACAGTTCGCTTGTGTAAAAACGAAATATACGCATGGAAGTCAAAGAAGCAGGACTTGTTGATCGTTAGCGGTGACCAGCAGAGCGTTACAAATGAGGGGCATTATCTTATAGCTGAGAAGCTACTTGACCTCGCACAGCAATACAATGTCTCTCGCATATACACCCTGGGTGGATACGGTATAGGTCAGCTTGTGGAAAGACAAATAGTGCTTGGTGCTGCGAATGAAACTGAGCTTGTGGAGGAGATGAAGAAATACGGTGTGGAATTCCGGGAGGAAGAGCCGGGAGGGAGTATCGTAGGAGCATCAGGGCTTCTGTTAGGTCTTGGGAAACTGAGGGGCATTCCCGCAGTTTGTTTGCTGGGGCTCACATCCGGATATTTAGTAGACCCAAAGAGTGCACAAGCAGTTCTCAAAATCCTATGTCAAACACTAAATCTCGAAATAGACATGCAGGCTTTGGAAGAGCGCGCAGAAGAGATGGAAAAGGTTGTCGAGCGACTGAAGGAGATGGAGCAAGCACAGATTCCAAGGCACCGAGAAGAAGAATTGGGATACATCAGATAATAAATACCAAATCCCAAGCACCAAATCTTTTGGATTTGGAGTTTGGGATTTTCGCTGTTAGGCGGATTGTGGGGTTAGTATCTTCAGGGATGTAGGCATTTTAACTACGTCCCCCATTTTTATCCCTACCACGTAATCCAAGTTCTTCTCTTTTGCGAGGTCCACTATTCTCTGTGTGACTACGCCGTCGAACACCACACTTTTCGCATTCTCGCCCGTTTCTTTCAATTCCTTTGCCAAATCCCTTACAGTGGTCTCCTTTACTATATTCTTCTCTTTATCTAAAAGCCGTGCCTTAAAAGTGCCTTCAAGCTCTTGCAAGTGCATTTTAAATGGATTTGGGCTTTTTTCCTCTCCCCCTCCCTCCTCCTTAACCTTAACGCTCTTTCTTTGTATTATTCTCTGCTGCTGCTCTTGCTCTTTTTCCTCCTTAATGTATCCCTGCTGCTCTGCTGACGTTTTATTATGCAATGCTTTCATTATTTCCTTGTATGCCATATCCTCTACGCTTCTTCCTTCCGGCGTTGCTGCGATATAATCAACCTCTGCGACCTGTAAAAGCTCCTTTAATATGAGGTCCCCGCCTCTGTCACCATCAACGAAAGCAGTGACGGTCTTTCTCTTGCTCAGTTTAGCTATTACCGGGGATATATTTGTGCCCTCTACGGCTATTGTGTTTTTAATCCCGTATTTAAGCAGATTTAACACATCCGCTCTACCCTCTACTATCAATATAGCATCCGAGCTCTCTATGTTTGGTCCTGCTGGCAAGCCCTTATAATTAGTTATTTCTTCCATCCTCACCGCCTGCTTCACTTCACCCACCATCATTTCACTATCTATATCTTTCTCAATAGCTTCACGCATTAGCTGTTTTGCTCGCTCTGTTATCCTCCTTCTCTTCTCGGCCCTTATGTCTTCGACCTTTTTAACTTCTACGTGCGCACTACACGGGCCCACCCTATCTATGGTCTCCAAAGAAGCAGCCAGTATTGCAGTTTCTACCTTATCCAAGCCCGAAGGAATGAGTATATCTCCACTTGATTTCCCACCCTTCGACCCTATATTCACTTCTATTCTGCCTATCCTGCTGCTCTTCTGCAAGTCTCTCAAGTCTAACTCTTCGCCTAACAACCCTTCAGTTTGACCAAATATCGCACCCACCACATCAGATTTCTCAACAAAACCTTCTGCTGTGATATTAGCACGAATAACATATTTCGTTGTATCTACATCATGCATTTTATTACCCTCCTCTAAGGCTTCATCACCTTTACCTTTTAACTTTACCATCACCATACCTATCCTTACCCTGACTTGACAACCTGAAATGTTTCTAACTAATATGGTTATAGTAACTGTAAGATATAAATATTAATGTATAAACGTTATCAGAAATTCATTTGATTTGGTGAAGTGGGACAAGATAGAAGATGGAAGAAATAAAAGCAGAAGATTTGGAACCCGAAAAATTTGTAAAAGAGAAGATAGAAGAAATCTCGGCTATTGTTGGAAGCAATTCGGCTATCAACGCTTTATCCGGAGGTGTGGATTCTTCCACTGTTACCATGCTTGGGCACAAAGCTTTTGGCGATAGACTTAAAACCTATTTCATTGAGAATGGATTGATGAGGGAAGGCGAACCAGAGCAAGTAGTTTCGTTATTTGAGAAATTGGGTGTGAAAGTAGAGATAGTGGATGCACAAAAACAGTTCTTTAATGCTTTGAAGGGTATGGCAGACCCTGAGGAGAAGCGAGAGGCTATTACACAAACTTTTTACCGTGAGGTCTTTGGTAAACTTGTAAGGGAAAGTGGAGCGAAATATCTTCTGCAAGGCACTATTTTGACTGATGTAGAGGAAACTGTTGCCGGGATAAAAAGGCAGCATAATATTCTTGAACAGTTAGGCATTGACCCTGAGCGCGAATTTGGATATAAAATTATAGAACCTTTGATCCCGCTTCGGAAGGATGGGGTGAGGAAAGTAGCAGAAGTTTTGGGTTTGCCAGCTTCGGTGTATAATAGGGCTCCTTTTCCAGGTCCCGCTCTTGCTGCAAGGGTGATTGGCGAGGTGACACCTGAAAGAATAGCAGTGGTGCGGAAGGCAACAGCAATCGTGGAGGAAGAGTTTAAAGATACCGGTGCTTTTCAATCTATGGCAATCTTACACGAGGATAGAGTAACGGGAATGAGAGGCGGAAAGAGAGAGTATGGGATGCAAATAGAGATTAGAAGCTGGGAAAGCAAAGATGCAAGAACAGCAACGCCAACGAGGTTATCTTATGACATATTGGATAGATTGAGCGAGAGGATAACAACCGAAGTCCCGGGTGTGGTAAGTGTGACTTATAATATAACAAAAAAGCCGCCATCAACGATGGAGGTGGTTTAAAATGGGCTCGATGCGATTCGAACGCATGACCTCCGCCTCGTGAAGGCGGTGTCATAACCAACTAGACCACGAGCCCTTATCCCTCTTCATTTTATCCATGATTTCAATAAAATAAAGTGAGAGTGATTTAAATAATTTTTCATATATCAAGAATTCCCTTCAACACTGAAGGAGAAAGGGAAAAGAGGAAAACATGCGGATAGAAGTGGTAAAAGGCGGGCTTTGCGCTGTGAAAGGGGTAAGAGCATACGGAATAAAAGAGGGGAATAAGGGGTTAGCTTTGATAGAAGGGAAAGGGAAAGCGGTAGGTATGTTCACTTCAAACAAAATAAAGGCAGCACCCGTGAGGTTTACGAAGAGGCAGCTTGAGAAAGGTGAAGGAAGAATAAGTGCAATAATTGCAAATAGCGGTTGTGCAAACAGTTTTACTGGCGAGAAAGGGATGAGAAACGCAGAAAGAATGGCAGAGCTCGTTTCTTCTTCGTTGGGTGTTGATAAAGAAGAGGTAGCTGTTGCGTCCACTGGTCCCATTGGGAAACAACTGGATATGGGGTTGATAGAAAAGCAACTTGGAAAAGTGGTGAAGGGGATAACTTCAGAAGGGGAGGGGGGCAAAGCCGCAGCGAGGGCTATAATGACCACCGATACTTTCTACAAGGAGCAGGTGGTAAGCATTGCTCAAACCCCAAAACCCGAACCTCAACCCGACGAGAAGGTGATAATAGGGGGAATAGCGAAAGGTTCGGGAATGATCTTCCCCCATTTGGGCTTGGCTACCGCTACAATGCTCTCTTTTATTTATACAGATGCCGATTTATCGACAGAAGCCCTGGGAAGGAGTTTGAAGGATGCGGTTGACAATTCATTCAATATGATAGTTGTGGATGGGGATATGAGCACGAACGATATGGTATTGCTGGTATCTACTGGTAGAAGTGGGGAAATAAGCGAAGAGGATTTTAAAGAGGGTTTAAATTCAGTCTGCAAGGAGCTTGCAAAGCTGATAGCGAAGGATGGAGAAGGAGCAACGAAGTTTGTTGAAGTGAGAGTAAGAGGAGCAGCATCTGTTGGGGATGCGAGGGAAGTAGCGAAGTCAATAGTCAGGTCGCCGTTAGTGAAAAGCTCGATTTTTGGTGAAAGCCCCGACCTTACATGGGGTCGTATAATAGCTACTATTGGTAGCTCTTCTATTTCTGAGGATATTGAGCCAAGCAGAATAACTATAAGCGTGAAAAGCGAGAAGGGGAAAGCAGAGAAGAGGGGTTTGGTGGTGAAGAAAGGTGAATTTGTGGATTTATCAGGCGAGGCGAGGAACATAATGGAGGGGAAGGAGATAATTATCGATGTGGACTTGGGGATTGGTGAAGAAGAAGTGGAAGCGACAGCGTGGGGATGCGATCTTTCCTATGACTATGTCAAGATAAATGCGGGTTAAATTAAGAGTCGCCTGATAGCGACATTTAAAAATAGCTAATCTCTATTTGGCTATTACCGACTGGCTTGTTGCAATCACCCCACTCCTCGCTTCTTCCTCTATTTTCTCATACAAGCTATTACCGTTTGCATCTATACTGACCACAAGAGGACCAAAATCTTCGACGAGGAGATGCCAGACCGCTTCAGCCATGCCGAGGTCTTCCCAATATACTGCTTTTACAGCTTTTATGCGTGTAGCAGCTAAAACAGCCGCTCCACCAGGCATCGAGAAATACACGCATCCACATTTACGCATCGCTTCTCTCGCGGGAGTGTCCATACCCCCTTTTCCTATTATCCCACGAATTCCTAACTTTTCTATCACTTTTGGTGTCGTTTCATCCATTCTTGCGCTGGTAGTGGGACCTGCGGCTATAATTTCCCATTCCCCATTGTCTTTGCTCCTCTGCACGAGTGGACCACAGTGGTATATTACAGAGCCTTTTTTTATCGGTATTTCTTTTTCCCTACCCGCATTTTCGTATTCTCTGATTCTATGATGTGCTTTGTCTCTCGCCGTATAGACTTCCCCTCTGAGATACACAATGTCTCCTAACCGCAATTGCTTTATTTCTCCTTCTTCTAATGGTGTGCGTAATCTCTTTTTCAACACTTTTTCTTTTTACAAAACACTTTCTTTTGCAAGCAAATAAAAGGATTGTGAGATGAAAAACGAAGGAAAGGATACGAAAAAAGAGCCTTTATCAGCAGTAAAAAATCCAGAGGAAACGGCGTTGAGATGGCATTCCCTCTACAAAGGTAAAATAGAGATAGGACTGAAAGCATCGGTTCAAAGCTATGACGATTTTGCGATATGGTACACGCCGGGTGTGGCAGAGCCGTGTCGTGAGATAAAGAATAGCAGAGAACAAGTGTATGAGTACACAAACAAGGGTAATTTCGTGGCGATAGTGACGGATGGGACGAGAGTATTGGGTTTAGGAGATGTGGGAGCAGAAGCGGCGCTTCCGGTGATGGAAGGGAAAGCAATGCTATTTAAATATTTGGGAGGTGTGGATGCGTTTCCTATTTGTTTGGCAACGAAGGATGCGGATGAGATAATAGAAGCGGTGAAATGGATTGCACCCACCTTCGGAGGTGTGAATTTGGAGGACATAGAGAGTCCGAAGTGCTATTACATACTGGAAAGGTTAAACGAAGAGTTAAATATGCCGGTATGGCATGATGACCAGCAGGGCACAGCGTTGGTGATACTTGCGGGGTTGATGAATGCATTGAAAGTAGTGGGTAAGAGCCTGAGTGAGATAGAGATATCGCTGATAGGTGCGGGTGCGGCGAACATGAGCATTGCGAAATACATGCACGTTGCGGGTGTGAAATGGAAAAATCTGATAATGGTAGATAGTAAGGGGATATTGAATTCGGATAGGGAGGATGTGAAAGGGGATAAAAATAAGTGGGAAATATGCGAAAAGACGAATAAGGAGGGTAGAAGCGGAGGGATAAAAGAGGCAATGCGTGATACTGACGTTTGTATTGCTCTTTCAACGCCCGGTCCGGGCATCATAAAAAAGGATTGGGTAGCGGATATGGCAGATGATGCGATTGTATTCGCATGCGCAAATCCTGTGCCTGAGATCTGGCCATGGGAAGCAGAGGAAGGGGGAGCCAAAATAGTTGCTACTGGAAGGTCGGACTTCAGGAATCAATTAAATAATTCCTTGGGTTTTCCTGCGGTTTTCAGAGGTGCTTTGGATGTTCGTGCTACGTGTATAACAGAGGAGATGTGTATAGCGGCAGCGAACGCGATAGCGAGGTATGCGGAAGAGAAAGGCATAAGCGAGGGCTATATAATTCCGAGGATGGGAGAGGGTGAGATGTATGTGTGCGAAGCAGTTGCGGTGGGTATAAAGGCAGTAGAGCAGGGAGTGGCTGAAAGGAAAATGAGCGTGGAAGAGTTGGAAGAGGAAGCACGAGAGAAGATATTCGGCAAAACTGCGAAAACTTTTTAAGGTGATAGTTACAATATGTATATGTAGTAGTGGCGTCGACTTCGATTACGGGGATACCAAAAAGATGAGAAGCGGACTTCCGCTACGCTACAGAGATGAAGATAAATGGGGACATGAAGAGATGAAAAAATTCGTGTCCGACATGGAAGCCTAATCTGATGAACCAGCAAATCTGATTGGTTGAATCAGAAGAAAGGTGTGTGCCAAGCCCTGTCAATTTCAATACTGGTTGATCCTGCCAGAGGCTACTGCCATCAGAGTTCGATTAAGCCATGTTAGTCGAGGGTGCTTCTTCTTCGGAAGAGGTAACCGGCAGACGGCTCAGTAACACGTGGACAACTTACCCTTGGGACCGGGATAACCCCTGGGAAACTGGGGCTAATACCGGATAGAGCATCGGTTGCTGGAATGCACGATGGTCTAAAGCTGAGGCGCCCAAGGATAGGTCTGCGGCCGATTAGGTTGTTGTTGATGTGACGGATCAACAAGCCTACGATCGGTACGGGTTGTGAGAGCAATAGCCCGGAGATGGGTTCTGAGAGAAGAACCCAGGTCCTACGGGACGCATCAGGCGCGAAAACTTTACAATGTGCGAAAGCACGATAAGGGAACTCTGAGTGCCTCCTAAGGAGGCTGTTCGGGTGTCTAAAAAGCATCCGAAGGAAGGGCTGGGTAAGACCGGTGCCAGCCGCCGCGGTAACACCGGCAGCCCAAGTGGTAGCCACGCTTATTGGGTCTAAAGCGTCCGTAGCCGGCCAAGTAAGTTCTTTGGGAAATTTGACCGCTTAACGGTCAAGCTATCAGGGAATACTGCTTGGCTTGGGACCGGGAGAGGTCAGAGGTACTCCAAGGGTAGGGGTGAAATCCGTTAATCCTTGGGGGACCACCGGTAGCGAAGGCGTCTGACCAGACCGGGTCCGACGGTGAGGGACGAAGGCTAGGGTCGCGAACCGGATTAGATACCCGGGTAGTCCTAGCTGTAAACGATGCGGGCCAGGTGTTGGCATTACTGCGAGTGATGCCAGTGCCGAAGGGAAGCCGTTAAGCCCGCCATCTGGGGAGTACGGTCGCAAGGCTGAAACTTAAAGGAATTGGCGGGGGAGCACCACAACGGGTGGAGCTTGCGGTTCAATTGGATTCAACGCCGGAAAACTCACCGGGGGAGACAGCGAGATGAAGGTCAGGCTGAAGACCTTACCAAATTAGCTGAGAGGTGGCGCATGGCCGTCGGCAGTTCGTGTCGTGAAACATCCTGTTAAGTCAGGCAACGGGCGAGACCCGTGCTCACAGTTGCCAGCATCTCCGCAAGGAGGATGGGTACTCTGCGAGGACCGCCACCGCTAAGGTGGAGGAAGAAGCGGGCCACGGTAGGTCAGTACGCCCCGAATCTTCCGGGCTACACGCGTGCTACAATGGGCAGTACAATGGGTATCAACCCCGAAAGGGGAAGGTAATCCCCTAAAGCTGTCCTCAGTTGGGATCGAGGGCTGCAACTCGCCCTCGTGAACCAGGAATCCGTAGTAATCGCACCTCAAAATGGTGCGGTGAATATGTCCCTGCTCCTTGCACACACCGCCCGTCAAGCCAACCGAGTGAGGTTTAGGTGAGGGCATGTCTTTTGGCATGTTCGAACCTAAGTCCCGCAAGGGGGGCTAAGTCGTAACAAGGTAGCCGTAGAGGAATCTGCGGCTGGATCACCTCCTAAATTTTTTAAAAACCAATCAGAGCTGAAAGATTGTCAGGTTAGGT
>JAGLZV010000023.1 GCA_023131215.1 Candidatus Methanophagales archaeon
CCTGCATACACGTGTAAAACATCCTCGCTAATGTCCAATTTTGCTATCTCGCGTAAATCAATACCATGCTTTTGTTCAAGATAGCCCTTCATTAGCTTTTCATACGAATAACTGCCCATGCAAAACAGACCTATTCTCAACTTTATATGGGACGAGAAGTTATGCGCATTATGCGTACCCCGCCCTACAACGAACATCTTTTCATATGATGACATCTGACATGGTGTTCCTACCAGACAGACACTTCCCAGGTCATACTTCAAAATAGCATCTGCTATACCGGTAAGCGTTGCCGCAGGTGTATATTTACTACCTGCACCTCTTATCAACCCCGCTTTATCCATCGCCACTCGCACCTCGGGTTTCCATTCCCCTTTATCTGCAACTGTTATACAGCCTTCTACTATCGCATCGTCGAGGGCATAAGCTAATAGCGAAGTAACCGCACCTCCATCCTGACAAGCCTTCCTTATCTCCTCGTCTGTACTGACAACTTCATACATCTCCTCAAGCCCTTCCCTCAACTCCGGTTTCTCTACCCTCGGGCATTGATAATAACAGTATCCACAATCCGGTGGACACTGCTGTCCTTTTCTTATCACCGGTCTTTCTTCAGAAAAATCTACGCTGAGATAGCCGTAATCGAGCAATCTACACGTAGCGACACAGCCACCACAAAGTGCACATTTCCCCTTTTCTATCACTTCTCTCTCCAAATCGCCAAAATCTCTTTTCTCTTCCATTTTTTATTCCTAGCCCCCACTTCTTTATTTTTATTTAAATAATGGAAACATAGCTTATAACAAACTAATGACGAGGTTAATGGTTCCACATCCGGGGCATTTCGATGCTTTGAAGGAGATAATAGAAGTCAAAGAAGCAGAGGACTTGAAAGAAGTAGAAGAAGTTTTTATGGGTGGCTCTCCGGAAGTGATGGGGAGTGGGAGAGGGGTACTGCATGCGCCACTTATTGAAGAGATAAGGGAACAAACCGAATATGCACATCAGCACGGCATAAAAATGAATATTGCAATGAATTCCACGTGTACAGGCGGTCATCACCTGACCTTCGAGGGCTATAAGATGTTTGAGTGGTATTTTGGAGAACTGAACAAAGCGGGTGTTGACGGTGTTATAGTGGCAGAGCCATATCTCGTAGAGCTTCTGCGAGATTTCCCGATGAAGACCATTGTATCCGTTTTATCTTACGTTGATGCACCACAACGTGCCAAATTCTTTGAAGACCTCGGTGCTGACGTGATAACCGTGGACACGAACATAAACCGGCATTTTGAGCTATTAAGAGGGATAGTAAAGGCTGTTAACTGTGACGTGAGGCTGATAGTGAACGAAGGCTGTCTTTACAGGTGCCCTTTCAGGTATTTTCATTACAACCTCGCATCGCATCTCAGCAGTTTAAACCAACCTCGTTCCCCTCTATTCGCTCCGGACTTCTACTTTGATAAATGCATAAACATCCGCCTGAGAAACCCCACACAGATAATAAAGTCGGCATGGATAAGACCAGAGGACATAAAAGAATACGAAGCGATAGGGATAAAATGCTTCAAACTTTCCGGAAGGACGAAAGCAGTGAACTGGATAATAGAGTGTATGAGGTCGTATTCTCACAGGTCGTTCAAAGGGAACTTGCTCGAAATCTTAGATTGCCCTCAAATGCTCAGGTATATGTTTTACATAGAGAATGAAAAGCTTGAGGGGAGTATAGAACAATGGAAGAGCTGCAAAAAAGTCTGTAATGAATGTGGATATTGTGATGCACTCACAAAGGAGGTATTAACCTATCTCAAATGAGAGTAATAGTTCCGCATCCAGGGCATTTCTCCGCGCTGAAGGAGATAATAGGGTGTAAAGAAGCAGAGAGCTTGAAAGAAGTGGATGAGGTTTACATGGCAGGCTCTCCAGAGGTGGTGGGAAGTGGAAGAGCGACGCTGTATACACCGCTTATTGAGGATATAAAAAAGCAAACAGCTTATGCGCACCAGCACAGCGTAAAGATGAACATCGTGATGAATCCATCTTGCTTTGGGGGTTATCATCTGACGTTTGAGGGGTATAAGATGTTTGAGTGGTATTTCGGGGAACTGAACAAGGCGGATGTTGACGGTGTTACCGTGGCAGAACCGTATCTCGTCGAGCTTTTGAAGGATTTCCCGATGGAAACGGTTATCTCGTGCGTGGCACATGTGGATTCGCCACAACGTGCTGAATTTTTTGAGGACTTGGGCGCCGACACAATCACCGTGGACACAAACATAAACAGAAACTTTGAGGTCTTAGAAGCGATAATGAGAGCGGTTAACTGCGACATCAGGGTAATTGTGAACGAAGCCTGTCTTTTTAAGTGCCCATTTCGATATTCCCATTTCAATCTCTTCTCGCACATAACCACCCCTCGCTCTTCTTTCCGGGATGCACGAACTCAACCTCTGAATACCTTTGGCGACTACTATTTTGACAAGTGCATATCTATTCGTGTGAGAGACCCATCGCAGATCATAAGGTCGCCGTGGATAAGACCTGAGGACATGACAGAATACGAGGCGATAGGGATAGAAGATTTCAAGATTTCGGGTAGAGCAAATGCGGTGAACTGGATAATAAATTGCATGGTAGCATATTCTCGTAGGGCATTCAAAGGAAACCTGCTTGAACTCCTTGATTGTCCTTCAGAACTCCGATATACCTTTCACGTGGATAATGAACTCCTGGAAGGGAGCATAAAACAATGGAAGGGGTGCAAAAAGATATGCGATGAATGCCGGTATTGCGATGAACTAACGAGTAAGGTTTTGAGAGTGATAAAAAAGTGAAAGAAGAAATAGGTGAAGGTAGGAGAAAGCTGGAAGAGGAACTGAGAAATTTAGTAGGAAACATATTCGTGCCGGAAGCGAAAGTATTCGGGATGGTATGTGGCTGTGTCGGCTTCGCAGCGGACCTGAGAGGACTGCAGAGCGATGATGTGGCTGTGTTCAGGGAGAAGATAGGTGCGATACTGGAAGAAATAAGTAAATCCGTTGGTGTAGAGCCGGAGTTTGTGTATGCGAGAAAGCTACCAGGGAGCGAAGAAGTGGTTACGCTTACTGCAAGGGAACTGTGTGAGCGGTGCAAGAGAGAATTTGCAGGGTCTAAAGCGTCTCCGAGACCTGATATAGTGGTGCTAAAGAAGAGGAAACAAAAAATATAGAAAAGTTTTTAAACGAAGAAAAAATGTTTAAGTATTCATGCAAAAGTTTCATTTTTATATACTTGAAATGCTTAATCATATTATATGTCGGTGTCAAAAATAGTAAAAAACGAAGGATGAGAAGGTAGAGAGAAATGAGTGAAGAGGCTGAGACGTTCATAAAAATTCGAGACGTGAACAAGAAGTTCGAAGACAAAACAGTGTTGAAGAACGTGAATCTGGATATAAAAGAGATGGAACCGTTAGGACTGCTCGGAAAGAGTGGTGCGGGGAAATCGGTTTTACTTCGTATGCTCCGAGGCACTGACGAATATGCACCTGATAGTGGGGAGATAATTTTCAGGCTGGCGTTTTGTCCCTCATGTTCGTGGTTAGAGGGACCGAGCAAGGTTGGTGAGCCATGTAGTAAGTGTGGGACAGAATTCGAGTTCAGGGAAGTGAATTTCTGGCAGGATAAAAAAATGAAGAGGTTACTAAAAAGTGCGATTGCTATCATGCTACAGCGCAGTTTCGCTTTATACAGCGATGACTCAGTTATATGGAATGTATTAGAGGCATTGGAGCGGGCAAAATATCCAAAGAGCAAGAGGATGAAGAAGGTATATGAGATTCTGGAATCGGTGAAAATGCTGCATCGTGTAAACATGCCGGATACAAGAGACCTCAGTGGAGGCGAGAAACAGAGAATGGTGCTTGCAAGGCAGTTAGCGTTGGCGCCAATTCTGCTTTTAGCCGATGAGCCCACGGGAACGTTAGACCACGAGACGGCAAAGGTTGTGCACCGCGCGCTGGTAGATAGCACGAGGGGAGGAACGACCTTCCTCGTCACTTCTCATTGGCCGTACGTGATTAGAGAGTTGACAGAGGAAACGGTATGGTTTGATAAGGGTGAAATAGTTGAATATGGCGAGACGGAGAAGGTGGTGACAGATTTTGAGAAGGAAGTAGGAGAAATAGAGCGAGAGGAATATAAAAAGTTCGGCGACCCGAAGATAAGAATAGAAGGTCTGAAGAAGTATTACCTCTCTGCATCGAGAGGTGTTGTAAAGGCGGTGGATGACGTTTCGCTAACAATAAATGAGAATGAGATATTCGGAATTGTAGGAGCGAGTGGAGCAGGGAAAACGAGTTTGATGAAGATTGTAAGTCATTTAGAGCCGGGAACAGGCGGTTCGGCGTGGGTGAGAGTAGGGGATAGCTGGTACGAGTCATCAAAGAAGGATGCTGGGACCTTCATAGATCATGGGGTAATTTCAGGTGGCACGACCGAATGGAAAGCCCATTTTGTAGGTGTGCTACATCAGGAATATACGTTGATTCCGAAAATCACGACGTGGGAGAACCTCACGCATGGTATAGGTCTGGATATGCCAGAGGACCTTGCAAAGATGAAGGTAAAGTTCGTGCTCGAAGGGGTGGGATTCTCAGATGAAGAAATGGAGGAGATACTGCCAAAAACGCATCAGGAACTGAGTGTAGGAGAAAAGCAGCGGATACTTATTGCACAATTGTTGATGAAAGAGCCTAATATTGCGGTGCTCGATGAACCAACGGGAACAATGGACCCGGTAACAAAGAAATACGTTGGAGAGACGATAATAAAGGCGAGAGAGAATTTGGGCATAACCTTCGTGATTGTCACGCATGACCTTGATTTTGCTCAGAAGGTATGTGATAGAATAGCGAAGATGGAAAATGGGAAAGTAACGGAGATAGAGGATTTGAGGACAGGTTAACTTAATACAAAAGTTTTATTTTCATATAAAATAAATTTTTAATACAAAGAGAGTGTGGAAAATGAGTGAAGAGGAGCTGTTCGTAAAAGTACGTGATATATGCAAGGAATTCGACGGCAAGGAAGTCCTGAAGAACGTGAGCGTGGATATAAAGGAAGGCGAGCAGTTGGGGCTGCTCGGAAAGAGTGGAGCAGGGAAATCAGTTTTGCTTCACATGCTGCGGGGCAGCGAGGAATACGCACCCACCTCAGGTGAGATAATTTTCAGGGTGGCGATGTGTCCTTCATGCGGTTGGGTAGGGTCGCCAAGTAAAGCAGGAGAGTCGTGCAGTAAGTGCGGAGTTGAACTGGAATTGAAGGAAGTGAATTACTGGAAGGAGAAAGAAGCGAGGAAGAAAGTGAAAAAGGCAGTTGCCATCATGTTACAGCGCACTTTTGGTCTATACGGTGATGACACAGTCATGTATAACGTATTACAAGCGCTGGAGAGCAGGAAGTATCCAGCAGCGAAAAGATTTAGAAGAGCTTATGAGCTGTTGAAAGCCGTGAAGATGATTCACCGCATAACCTTTCCCGCAAGTGACCTCAGTGGAGGCGAGAAACAAAGAGTAGTGCTTGCGAGGCAATTAGCACTGGACCCTATGTTACTTTTAGCGGATGAGCCCACGGGGACGTTGGACTTTGAGACTGCGAAACTCGTTCATAAAGCGCTAATAGATACCACAAAGGCTGGGACGACAATGGTGGTCACTTCTCACTGGCCTTATGTCATTGAAGAACTAACAGATAAGGTATTATGGCTTGACCACGGAGAAGTTGTCGAATACGGCGATTCGAAGGAAGTGGTAGAAGAGTTTAAGAAGCAGGTAGGTGAAATAGAGCGAGAGGAATATGTGAAGCTTGGAGAGCCGAAGATAAAAATAGACCATTGTAAGAAGTATTATTACTCTATATGGAGAGGGATGGTAAAGGCGATAGATGACGTTTCGCTTACAATCTATGAGAACGAGATATTTGGACTATTAGGAAAGAGTGGAGCGGGGAAAACGAGTTTAGCGAGGATTATAACTCAAATAGACGCACTGACAGGTGGTTCAGTTAAGATAAGGGCTGGGGAGAAGTGGATAGAAGTAGGAAGAGTGGCAGAAACAGGCGTGTGGATTGCATGGGGAGCGCTTACGCCGGGTGTAGGCGAACAAGCGGCGACGCACGTATCTATGTTACACCAGGAGTATTCATTATATCCGGAGAAGACGGTATTAGAGAATCTAACAAGCTGCATAGGCTTGAAGGTACCGGAGGAGCTTGCGAGGATGAAAGTAATCTTTATCCTGCAGGGGATAGGATTTACTGAAGACGAAGCAGTGGAGATACTCCCGAAGGACCATACACAACTGAGTGCTGGGGAAAGGCAGCGGATAGTTCTTGCGCAAGTGTTGATGAAGGAGCCTGCAATCGCGATACTTGATGAGCCAACAGGAACAATGGACCCGATAACAAAGAAATTCGTTGCTGAGTCTATAAGGGCGGCGCGCGAGAATTTGGGGATAACTTTCCTGGTTGTTTCTCATGACCTTGATTTTGTTGATATGGTTTGCGATAGAGTAGCGCACATGAAAGATGGAAAAATAACGAAAATAGAGGAATTGAGAGCAGCTTAAATAGAGTACTTATTTACCGCTGAGCCCGCAGAGAACACAGAGAGTCAGAAAAATCATTTATCTCATCTACAGCGCTCTTCGTAATCTCTGCGGTAGACAAATACAAAAAAGAAGATGGGAGTGGGAAGAGAAACACAGGTTGTAGCGTGTAGAAAAGGGCAGGCACTTGGTTTAGGCGGAGGTATTGCGCAGCGCGGGACATTTGCGAAAGCGTGGCGGAACGATGTAATAGCACTTGCGATGTCCCCGGGGTACAGGCACGTGCCAAAGCCAGTATGTCAGATAACCACAGAATTAAGGGGCAGAGGCATAAATACGGGTGAAATAATATTGAATGCAGGGGATGGAACGCCGACGGATGCACCAAGGACGGGGGGGCATGGCGTTGCATTCGGGTTGGAGCCAAGAGAGATAGATATAATCGGAAGGCATAAGCTTGCCATATTACATCATGGTAACGTAAGACAACATTTCATTTATAAAGTGAGGTTTGAGATGAGAAAGGTAGCGATACCTGCGATTGTTCTTTGCCAGTGTCCGGTAACATTCAAGGATTTCGAGCAAATAGGAGTAAGCACACGAAATAAGGAGGGAGAAACGCCGGGCAAAGTCGTGGGCATCGTGACTGGCATTGTAAGGAACGCTGATGTCCCACAGGAGAAACTGGACGAAATCGTGAGCAAAGTGAAAATGTGCCTTAGAGAAATCTCTTAATGTATTTTTTTTGAAAATAAAACTTTCTTTTCTAAAAAAGGTTTAAAGTGAAAGAAATAGCATTGCTGTGGGATAAAGACACACTTTTTAGGCGGTATCTCTCTGATAAGGGATTTGATTGTGAGGTAGTAACACCAGGACTCTTAGTTGCTCCTTTCTTTTCATTTATCGGTTATAAGTTGATAATAGTGCAGGCAGGGTTTGGGAATGAGTTATATTCAAGGATACTACCGGGACTTAGAGCAAACAGCGTGCCCATAAAGAATTTTGTAAAGGCAGGAGGGACTCTTTTAGTGTCGGGTGCGCTTTCAAACAAGAATGCATACAATTGGCTTCCTACAAAGATCGAATATGTGATGGAGAAGAGAAGGGTGAAAATAGAAGCGGTAAAGGAGCATAAAGCAGCGATGATAGTGGAAAAAGAAGAATGCATGTGTGATGGCTACTTCAAGGGAGTGGAGGCAGAGACGGAATGGGGAGTAATATTAAGAATAAAAGAAGAGTGGGATAAAGATAAGAAAGGCAAAGTGAAAGCGATTTTGGTTGTGTTGGAATATGGAGCAGGGGAGATTATTGCTACAACAATTCACGAATATCCATCTGAAAGGTTTATTGCGTATTGTGTAGGAAAATAATTGCTATCCCAATATCTGAAGAATTATTCTCCTTGACCTTCTCTTATTGTCCAACTCGATAAACACAACCTGCTGCCATGTCCCTAACAGCATCTTTTTATTTCTAAAAGGCACGGTCAAAGAAGGACCCAAAAAAGATGCTCTTACATGCGAATGCCCATTCCCATCATGCCATCTGAGTTCATGCTGGTATTCCATTCCCTTAGGAAACAATCTTTCCAAAGCATCGGGTAAATCCGTCAACAGACCTGGCTCGTATTCAATGGTCGTCACCGCTCCTGTCGAGCCAGGCACAAAGATAGTTACAATGCCATCCTCGATGTTTGATTCTCTTAACTTGCTGTTCACCCTCTCGGTTATATCTACAATTTCAACCTCGCCTTTTGTATCGAATTGCAGTTCCTTCGTTACAACGCTCATTTCTTCTCTCACCCTTTTATAACCACAAGATTATATTTATAACTTTCAATTCCAATATACATCTTGAGTAAATACATGGAGAATGAATATAAAGTCGTCATCTTTGACATGGACGGAACGTTCCTGAATTCGAGAGGAGATGGAGAAATACCGCATGTGTGGGCATACGAAGCGTTCAAAAAAACTTTGAGGCATTACGGGTTAAGCCTTTCCGTAGAGGAAATAGATAAGCTCTTTCTTGTCCCTCTGCATTCCGAAGGAGAAGAAGGTGTGAGGAGATTTTGTAACAGATTTGGCTTGGATAATGAGGAGTTCTGGAGCAGAAGGGAGAAGGAGGTCATAGAAGCGAAGATAGAAGCGATGCGAAGAGGAGAAATAAAACTCTGCAAGGGTTCTGAGGGGATAATAAAATATCTCAGTAATAGGTTTTATCTTGCGATAGTGAGCGATTCACAGCAGAAGTGTGTGGACTATGCACTGGAGCATTTCAATTTGAGACCTTACTTCAAGATATGGTATGGTAGAAGGAGCGAATTGAGAAGCTTGGCTAACAGGAAGCCAAATCCTTTTTATATAAATAGAGTGTTGAGTGAATTGAGCACGATTAGGGAGAGTGCGATATTGGTGGATGATAGTCCAGTGGGGATATTAGCAGCTAAGAGGGCGGGTATAGATTCAGTTTTTATTTATAGAGGAGAGAAAGAAGTAGGGGATATTTATAAGCCAACGTTTTTGGTGAAGGATGTAGAGGAATTAGGGGGGATTTTATGATATGGACGTGATGGCGGTGGAGGAAAAAATGGGAGAGGAAATAGGATTAGGAATAGAAACAGAAACAGGAACGGGATCGAAAATAGAAACACCTGTGATCGTGTTGAATATGAAGGCGTATGAGGAATCAATGGGGGAAAAGGGCATTGAACTCGCGGAAATATGCGAGGAGGTTGCAGTTGAGAAAGGGATAAGCATTGTTATCTGCCCTCAACAAGTCGAGCTTGCACTGATAGCCTCTTTGGTAAACCTACCTTGCTTCGCACAGCATGTTGACGCAGTGGAGCCGGGCAGTCATACCGGTTTCGTAACGCAAGAGGCAATAAAGGAAGCAGGAGCAGCCGGGTCGCTTGTAAATCATTCTGAGCACAGGCTGAAAATAGCAGAAATAGACTTTATCATAAAAAAAGCAGTGAACTTAAACCTGTTAACGATTGTTTGCACGAATAACATCGCAGTGAGTAAGGCAGTTGCAGAATTGAAGCCGTATGCAATTGCGGTTGAACCACCGGAGTTGATAGGGACCGGGAGGGCAGTGTCAAAGGTGGACCCAGCAATAGTGGAAGACACGGTAAAAGAAGTGAAACGAGTAGATGAAGGAAGTATTGTGCTATGCGGTGCGGGAGTTACAAACGGGGAGGATGTAAGAGCAGCGATAGAACTGGGTGCAGATGGCGTGTTGCTTGCTTCTGGCGTAGTGAAGGCGAAGGACCCAAGGGCGGCATTGCTGGATTTGGTGTCTGGAGTGTGACGTTCACGCAAGCTTTGAAAAATAAGGAAGGAATGGGACGAAGAATTTGAGAAGGGAAAGGGAAGTTTATGAAATACCTTCTTTCCCCTTCCACCAATCTAAAACACATAATTTGTGTTATTCGTTCCACCAACAGCCAGTTGAGCACATGTGACTCAGGATAAAGCAGGAGCACTATGCTACCTATGTAAAACAATGTGAAGAAGTATATTTACTCTCCAAATTCAATACCGAAAATCCAGATCAGGAAAAGCTTCCTTTGCACATTCAATATGATATAATTTTTTCATATTTCCGTGCTCTGGCCATGCAGTTTCTAAACGCCCTATCAATCTTCCACAATAAGCACAGGCATGGACCTCTAGACTCAATAGATGCATGAGGTCACGTCCTACATCTCCTGAGCAGTAACGAATGAATTCTACATTTTTAGGAGTTAAATCTCTGATTTGGGACGCCAATTCGTGGCCTGTAAAATTTTCCTGCTCCAGCTCGTACTTGATCTTTTCCACAAGAGTCTCACGGATTTCATTAAAATAGAGTGATCTTTCCCTGCACTTGGGACAAAGATGATGATTGAGTTCTCTTCTACCTTCTTCTGTCAGGTGGAATTTTGATAAAAACCGTTCCTCGACTACTTTATAACGCCCAAACTTACTTCTACATCGGGAACATGTATTGATCCCACTACTTGCCCCCCAAAAATACTCACAAATTTCACACTTATATTTACCCTTTTTATAAACCATTAAGTCTCCGCAAATTCCGCAAATCGGAGCTTTTTCGATTTCATTCGTAGCGTGTTCTGGCATATATTGATATATAAAATGCCTTTATAAAGAAAAAAATATTGTTTTTTAAAAAAATGGAACTACCACCAGAACCCCGTAAATTAAGAAGAGAAATGAGAAAGAATCGTTATGATGAAAAGATATCTCACAAATTACCAAGTTACCTGTGGAAAAAGTGGTCTGAAACCTTTATGAGAGAAGGGTGTGATTGGCCGTGTTTTGAACATCTTTTTGGGTGGATTGTACGTGAACGTAAGGTAGATGAATGGGTTACAGCCACATTTTTTAGGAGTAAGATAAAGTGGGGTGAATTAATTAACGATTGCAAAAAGAATGCAGACGAAGACGCATTCAAGATTATGCTTCGCAGTTACATAGAAGAACATGGCAAAAGAAGACCACGACAAAGATAGAAGTTAGAAAAACGAGATTACAAACTCATGCAAAAAGATGTGAGTGATAGAACGGCGGAATCAGCATGGTTTGAGAGAGGGATCAGTCTTAGTTATTTAAAGAGATACGAAGAAGCGATAGAATGTTTTGATAAAGCCATACCGCTGGCGGTAGAGAGTTACGAAAAAACGATAGAAGGTTTTGAGAACGCCATATCGCTGCTGGAATACTTAGTCAGTAGAAGTGGGCTGAGTGAAGAAGAAGTAATAGAACAAATGAGAAAAAATGGCTTTGAGCCTTTCCATATAGCTTCTGGAAGAAATATGGGCAAAATTGGATTCAGGAAAAAGAGACTACAATGAGAATGAGTACTAATGTTAATTGCGTTCTTTATTTCATTGGTGCAAAGGTGGTTACCGATGATGAGCATTTTGAAAAATGGGTTTGGGGATTGTAAGATTCAGGGGGTAAAATAAAAGAAGATGAAATTTTGTCCACGATGCGGTTCAAAGAACTTGAACTACATGCCCTGGCTTGGGGAGATATACAAATGTAGGGATTGCAGTTATCGTGGTGCACTTATAGTAGAAGATGGTGAAATCGCAGAAGGGATAAGAAAGAAGTTTGAAGACGAAGAAAAAGGGGAGTAGCAAAATGCTATTAAAGATATTAGGCGATGTTCTGAGGGCATTTACCCCATTAAAGCAACCATCAGGTTTATTCTAATAGTAAAGCTTGAAACCCTGCTTGTCGAAAATGGTCATCAGTAGTGAGCGAAGTAGTAACCCCTTGCTCTTCCATGACAATAAATGAGATACAATCGGTTATTCCCCACTCTTTGTCCATACGAGAAGAATAGAGTTTAACTGCGCGGTCAAATAGCTCTGGGCTAATAGATACTACTTCAATGTCTGGATCACTCCGCAGGTCTTCCAAGGTGGAAACAGCAATTGTCCTCCAGCGTAATTTAGCAAGCGCATTACCAATCTCGGTGAGTACCGCCTCAGTCGTCACAAAAGGACCTCTCATCTCTGATGCAATAGTGCTGGCTTGTTCATGGTACTCGTCAGCCGTATTTATCAATGCGAGAATATAACCCGTGTCAATGAAAATTACCATTTTTACTGCTTATCCGTCCCATAGAGATAATGGTCGTGTTGTCTGGCGAGGTCAGAAATACCTAAATCCATAGCACGTTCCCGAATTCGTCTAAGAGCACGGTTAGGTATCTTTTTAGGCTTCTGTTCTATTTTTTTGATTATAGTAACATAACATGTGTTAGGGGTGAGGTCTACCGGCTCTTCTGGCTGAAATACCTGCCCGTCAAATACAACTTTGAGTGTTTTTTTCATATTTTATAATTATGATTGCTTTTATATATACCTATGGTTTATAGGAAAGAAAAA
>JAGLZV010000024.1 GCA_023131215.1 Candidatus Methanophagales archaeon
GGTATGCCGCATCAAAGATTTCACGGCTTGACTGGCAAGATAAAAGGGGAGCAAGGAAGAGCGTATATCGTGGAGGTATCAGATGGGCAGCGGAAAAAGGATTTGTTTATACGTGCGGAGCATTTGAGCCCGCAAGTCAAATCACAGCCAATAGCCAATAGCCAAGCAGCCAAATAGGGATTGTGAGTCAGAAATCAATTATATTTTATTCTCATTCCAATTCCTTGCTATACTCTATTCCCCGGTGGCTATTCCCTATTGGCTGAGTGATGGGCCCGATGCGATTCGAACGCATGACCTCCGCCTCGTCAAGGCGACGTCATTCCAACTAGACCACGGGCCCACGGGTATGGATTTTTATATTTATAATAAACAGGTGCTTATAAAATTAATTATATTTTCACGAGATTATGAAAAAAGGAGCAGATTATGATTTAATTGTTGTTGGAGCGGGTCCTGCTGGGATGACCGCTGGGATGTATGGTGTGAGAAGCGGATTGGAAACATTGGTGGTTGAGAAAGGGATATGCGGTGGATTATCAAATGAGGCGCCAGAGATAGAGAACTATCCGGGATTCAAGAAGGTGGGAGGAATGGAACTGGCGGAAAAGATGAAAGAGCAAGCCTCAGAATACGTGGAGATAAAAGAGCTGGAAGCAGTTAAAAGAATAAAGCTTCTGGAGAAAGGGAGGAGGGTATTCACGGAAAAAGGTTCTTATCTCACAAATGCGGTGGTAATAAGCACGGGAACTAAACACAGGAGATTAGGCGTGAAAGGAGAGGAAGAGTTCCTTGGAAGAGGGATATCTTATTGTGCTACCTGTGATGGTTTCTTCTTCAGAGATAAGCCCGTAATAGTGGTAGGAGGAGGGGACTCAGCAGTTAGAGAAGCCCTGTATCTGAGAAATATCGGCTGCGAGGTAACGCTGATTCATAGAAGGGAGGAACTCAGAGCAGAGCGGTATTTGCAAAAGAATCTGGAAGAGGCGGGTGTGCGTATTTTGTGGAATTCCGTGGTGAAAGAGATAAAGGGGGATAAAACGGTGAGGAGCGTTGTCAGATATGATAAAACGAAGGAAATTGAGGATGAGTTCCCGGTAGAAGGTGTGTTTGTATCTATTGGTGAAGAGCCAGTCAATGATTTAGCCGTGCAAATGGGAATTATGATGGATAAAAACGGCTACATAATCGTTGATAAAAGCCAGAGAACGAACCTCGAGAGGGTATACGCCGCGGGGGACATAACTGGAGGAGTAAGACAAGTAGTAGTGGCATGTGCGGAAGGCGCAATCGCTGCTACCTCTGCATATAATGATTTGTTGGGGTTAAGCGTGAAATGAGGGAGATAGGGATTGACGAGGCGGGAAAAGGTCCGGTAATAGGGTCAATGTTTGTTGCCGGGATTTTGAATTTTGATGGGCTGGAAGAGATGGGTGTGCGGGATTCGAAGCGATTAAGCCCTTCGAGGAGAGAATATCTGGCGAACCTTATAGAAGAAGCGACTGAGGTACATGTCGTGGAGATGACCGCAAGCGAGATAGACGAGGGTAGAAAGAGGCATACTTTAAATGAAATTATGGTTGAACTTTTTTCAGAACTGATTATGCATTTTCAGCCTGATAGAGCTTTTGTGGATGCGGCAGATGTAAATCCAGAGCGGTTCGCTGCTAATCTTAGGTCGAACTACGAAAGGGAAAGGGGAGAGGGAGAAAAAGAAATTGAACTAATTTCTGAGTCTAAAGCGGATGAACGCTACCCTGTGGTCAGCGCAGCATCAATAGTTGCAAAAGTGCACCGAGATAGGTCAATAAGGCAGCTCGAGGCGGAGATAGGAGCAGAGATAGGTAGTGGGTATCCTGCGGACCCGAAAACCATCCAATTCCTGAGGGGGTTACTGAAGGAAAAAGAGGATATTCCATCCTACGTGAGGCGCTCTTGGAAAACTGTCGAGAGAAATCTTTCTTCGATAAACTCTTCTTTTGCAAAGCAAAGTCTCTAAGGGGTAAGTTCATTCGTTTATAT
>JAGLZV010000025.1 GCA_023131215.1 Candidatus Methanophagales archaeon
CTGGTTTAGAAGAGATAAAAAAATGTCCTGAGTGTGGCTCTAAGAGTTTGGTAAGAGATTATAGTAAAGCAGAGATTTTTTGTGCCGATTGCGGGCTGGTGATAGCAGAGAACATCGTTGACCTTGGACCTGAGTGGCGTGCCTTCGACTCTGAACAGATGTCCAGGAGGGCGAGAGCAGGGGCACCGATGACTTATCGAATACATGATAAAGGACTGAGTACGATTGTCACTTTGGGTTTGCCAGCTCAAGGGGACTATAAGTTAAAGAAATGGCAACAGCGGACACATATTACGAATACAACCGAAAGGAGCTTTATTTTCGCTCTTTCTGAGATAGACCGGATGGCATGTGCGCTTAAACTACCGGTAAATATCAGAGAAGCGGCGTCTATGTTATACCGGAAGGCGATGAAGAAACGTTTGATTCGTGGTCGAAGCATAGAAGGTATAACTACTGCACTCTTATACATTACATGTAGGCAGTATGGGGTGCCTCGAACACTGGAAGAGGTGAGAGAAATATCAAGAGTTGGGCAAAAGGAAATAAGTCGGGCATATCGCTTTCTTTTACGGGAGCTCAACTTGAAGGTTTCCCCTGCTTCTCCCGTTGACTTTGTGCCTCGTTTCTGCTCCATGCTTGATTTGAGTGGTGATATAAGGTCAAAAGCAATAGAGATAATAAAAAAGGCGACGGAAGCGGAACTGACCAACGGGCGAGGACCGATAGGGATAGCAGCCGCTGCTATTTACATTGCTGCGATTTTAAGCGGTGAGCATCGCACACAAAAGGAGGTATCGGATGTTACGGGTGTGACCGAGGTTACAATACGGAACAGATATAAGGAATTATCAGAGCAGTTAGAGATAGACGTGCTTTTATAGCGGTTTAGCGGTTTAGCGGTTTAGATAGTCGAAAGACTAAAACGCTAAAAAGACAAAACTATAATCTATGGAAAAAGAAGGGTTAACGATGAAATGAAGAGTTTTAAGGAATTAAAAGAGGGGGCAAAAAGGGATTGAACTTGTAGCGACAGTCTATAAAATTACCGCCTCATTTCCTGAGGAAGAGAAATATGGTTTAAGTGCGCAGATGAGAAGGGCTGCGGTTTCTATTCCATCAAATATTGCCGAGAGGCATTTGCGAAAAACAGCAAAAGATTTTCAAAAATGCTGTCCTCCTTTTATTCCAAAATAAATTCTAAACCACCAACACGCTAAACCTCTAAACCACTAAACCCTCTAAACGCTGCTCTTGCTGCTATTTTCGCAACCCTTAATGGTTCGGGCACTCTTCCATGAGTGGTGAATTTTTTAAGCACTGTAGCAGCTTCGCTTTTTTCCATACCCAAAGACCGTATTAAAACATCGAAATTGTCGTGTGATCTTACAGGGACACGATTCCCAAGTCGTTTATAAGCTTCTATCCGGAAATCTCGCTCACTGGCTTCAAAATGCCTGGCTATATGTTCTTCCAGACCCTCAGATTCTTCGTAAGTTACGCAGATGAGAGGAATCCGCAGCCTTTCATATACCTCCTTTATATCTATAATGTTAAACCAACTAATGACACATCCATTTAACATCATTACATTTATGTCAGCACGTTGTAGCGATTCAAAAACGTGCAAAACTCCCTCTGTGGCGTCCATCCCTCCAACGGTTATCTTATCAAAAGCGACGCCGTCTATAATAAAATCGGAACGCATAACCACGCCAGCAAGCACTGATTTTTCCTGATCTCTCCTGAAGCTTTCTGCAATGCCAAGTACCCTTATCCCTTTTTTATTTACGTGTAATGTCATTACAGATACGATTTGCTCTCTCTCTCCTTTTGCTCTTTATATCTTCTTCTTGAAACAGGGTCGCTGCTCATTCGCTCTATTTCCCTGTCTAACTTATCGTCCAACTTCGCTTGCTTTTCTGAGATATATTCCTTGCAAAGCGTATAAGTAGAATCGGAAGAATATTGCTGGATGCCAGCCATTATAATCGCCAAATCCGGTTTTTTCTGTGGTGAAATCAAGCCAAACGGGACTGGCGCGCCTATCCTCAGAAGCTTTTTTATCTCGTCATCTATTTTCCCTACTTCCAAACCAAATCCTATTGCCTCATTGCTCCCGGTCTGCTCTATTTTTAGCTGCCACACACGCTCAGGACTGGAGATGAACATATCATACCTGCCTTTTGGATTCCTCCCGGTTAGCACTCTCCAGTCTTCCTTATCTTTGCTTTTGTCCCATTTCTCTTTTAATATCCGGGTTATTTCAGCAGAAGATTTCACTCCCATTTCTTTTGTATTGCCTCCAAAAGGATAACTACCCATGTATAAATAAGCATTACTAACATATAAAGCTGAACAAACGCCAGGGTCAGGATTTGAACCTGAGCGTCCCTTACGGGACAGTGACTCTCGAGGCCACCGCATTTGTCCACTCTGCCACCCTGGCATCGTCACACTTTTTCTTTTTTAAAAAAGAAAAGCTGTACCAAAAGAAAAACTATTTCTTATCCTTTTCTTGCATTGGTTTTTTCAGCTCTTTTCAGCCACAAAATTCCGAAAACCAGAACAGTGGAAACAACTGCCAACACATAAGCGCCAACACCGGCTGCCAGTCCTATCGCAGCCACGCACCAAAGACTCGCTGCGGTTGTTATTCCCTGAACATGACCTTTTTCCGCGATTATAGAGCCCGCGCCAATGAATCCAATTCCCGTGACAATACCGGCAGCTACCCTTGCGGGATCCATATTAAAATAATCAATTGAAATTATCGTGAATAAACACGCTCCAAGCGAAACAAGTGCATGCGTTCTTAAGCCTGCCGGTCTGTGCGAAATCTCCCTTTCCACACCGACCAGTATGCCAAGTACCACTGCCAACAGCAACCTTACTATCGGTATCATCTCAACAGGTAGCATATCTTGCAAACACCTCTATCGCAATTATTAATTATAAAATAAAGCTTGTTTTTAAATATTTATTATATGCCTCCATTTCTATCCTGATCATACATCCAAAATCTTTTGTTTTATTCTTCTTCCCTCTATAACTTTACTCCACCGCC
>JAGLZV010000026.1 GCA_023131215.1 Candidatus Methanophagales archaeon
TTTGTGCTAAAAGAAAAACCTAAGGGATAAGGAAATATTTTTAGTCAAAGTTTTTACTGAAGGTAAAAAAAAGTTGTTGGTAAAGCTTTTTTAAGAAAAAGTTTCTCGTGAAAATCTGTGTAATCTTGTGGTTAATCAGCACAAAATTTAATACGATACAACTCCTCTCCCAACCACTTTATATAACTCCTGCCCTTTTTCCCTCCTTCTAACCTCTCCACCCACTCTTTTGGAATTGCTTCTTCGCCGTAATAAGCACCGCTTATTGCACCTGTCATCGCGCCTATGGTGTCCGTATCGCCACCCAAGCTTACTGCATAGACAACACTGTCCTTAAAATTGTTAAAGCGAAGAAAAGAGTGAATCGCGGTTGGCACGGAATTAAAAGTCTCTTCTCCATTACCCAATTCTGAAATTACCTCTTTTTTACCCACTTCTGCTTCTTTCTCCAGAAGCACTTCCATCTTTCTTAGCTTTTCCTTATATATCTCGCTTTTGACAAACTCTTTCAGTTCGAGCAACATATCTTCTTTTTTAACTCGCCTCTGCACCGCTAAAGCGATGGAAAAAGCCTGCAAAGCCGCTCCTTCTTTGCCAAGCTCGTTGGAATGTGTGATATGGCTCGATTTATAGGCTATTTCTCTTAGCTTATCTGCATCGTCATAATAAAAGATGCCCACAGGAGCGATTCGCATTGCAGCTCCATTCCCATACGAGCCTTTACCATCAAACAGCTTTTTCGACGCCTCTTCCCAACTTTCACCTTCGCCTATTCTTCTCAATGCCTCTTTAGACCCCGGACCATATCCTCTTCTCGGGTCGTAATTCTGGATAAACCTCATTGCCATGTCATTTCCATTGAAACCCTTATTCTCTATCAAAGATTCTGCAACTCCTATCATCATCTCCGTATCGTCGGTATAGCGACCCGAAATCATTTTCCAGTCTTCTCCATACACCGAACTGACTTTCTTCATGCTATACCCCTCTACCGGAGCACCTAATGCGTCTCCTACGGCACTGCCTATCAATGCACCCGTAAATTTAGATTTCATGTATTTGTATTGCTCTTTTATAACCACCCGATTACACGGATTTTCACGAGAAACCTTTTCTTAAAAAGAAAAGTTTTATCAAAAGAACTTATTTGTTTTTCTTTTAGCACAGGTTTTCTTTTTTCTAAAAAGAAAAAGTGTTGTGCAATCTCGTGGTTCGTTTTCGATAATACCCCGAATATAGAGCGCCAAGTGGATTATGAGCAAGAACACGGTCTTTTACGGCAAGAGTAGTTACTGGCGCCTCAGAATATTTTGTAAATAGTGTGTCATGCCCGATACACAATCCCAGGAGGATGTTTAAGTCAGTATTTTCTTTGTTTAAAACCATCGCCTGCCCAATCGGGTTACACATTGCCTCTACTTCTGTTTCTTCACTTTTATCCCCATCCCCGTGAAGACGTTCCAGCCCGAAATATGATTTGTCTATGCCGCACACTTTACAACATACAGAAGAAACAGCAAAGTGTTGAGATAGAATCCGACATAGTACCGCTGCTTCTTCTTCCAGTCCTATGCAGAATGCGACGCCCAATTTCTTGTAGCCCATCCCATTTGCATACAGAATTAGCTCCTCTATGCGCGTTTTCTTCATGTAATAGCGTGATTCGATCTGTGCAGAAATTCTCAGCGACTGGAGGACTTCGGCATTTCCTTTGTATGCTTCTTTGGCATCTTCTGCAATTTCAGTGCAGTCTTTGCCTTCATAGCACGCTTTTTCTTTGCATTCGGCACAATTCATCTGTCTTTGCTCCTTCTACGGTGTAATGTAAACCTTTATCGTAATTATAATTGAAAACATTTATTTATATTGTAATGATAGAAGACTACAGGATTCGTATTAGGGAGCTTCCTATTGAAAAAGGGATGAAATGAGAACTATCGAGTGGGATGATAAAAAGGAAGCGGTAAAACTGATAGACCAGACTTTATTGCCGAGAGAATATAAGATAGCGGAGTTCAAGACGTTAGAGGAGCTAATAGACGCGATACAGCGATTAAAGGTGAGAGGTGCACCGGCATTGGGAGCTGCGGGCGCTTTCGGCGTTGTTTTAGCCTGTATAAATGAGAAAAGTAAAAATGCAATAAAAAAGGAGGTTGAGAGACTTAAAAAAGCAAGACCCACTGCTGTAAATCTCTCTTACGGTGTTAACAGGGCATTAGATGCAGCAATGTCAGGAAGAACCATGCAAGAGATGAAAGAGTACGCACTGGAAGAGGCGAAAAGAATTGCTGACGAGGACGTTGCAGTAAACAAAAAGATAGGTGATTATGGAAGTGAGCTTTTAGAAGATGGCGATGTCGTATTGACGCATTGCAACGCCGGTCGTTTAGCTTGCGTTGATTGGGGGACGGCACTGGGTGTAATAAGAACCGCGATAGAGAAAGGTAAAAGGATAGAAGTAATAGCGTGTGAGACGAGACCTTTGAATCAGGGTTCGAGGATAACGACCTGGGAACTGCTTCAAGATGAAATCCCGGTTACGTTGATCGCGGATAGTATGAGTGCAGTGGTGATGCGGGAAAGGAAAGTGGATAAGGTGATGGTAGGAGCAGATAGGGTGGTTAAAGAGGGAGTGATAAACAAAATAGGAACTTACATGCATGCAGTGGTTGCGAAAGAGCATAAGATACCTTTTTACGTTGCCGCACCTCTCTCCAGTTTCGACTTGAAAAGGAGTTACAAGGAGGTTGAGATAGAGGAAAGGAGTCCCGAGGAGCTAATATTTTTCGCG
Source organism: Candidatus Methanophagales archaeon (assembly GCA_023131215.1). Taxonomy (GTDB): domain Archaea; phylum Halobacteriota; class Syntropharchaeia; order Alkanophagales; family Methanospirareceae; genus JAGXOS01. The sequence continues at coordinate 2,792 of JAGLZV010000026.1, forward strand.
GGAAAGCAAATTGCTCCGCTCGAGGTGAAGGTTTACAATCCTGCATTTGACTTCACTCCTTTTGAGTTGATAGAAGCGGTGATTACGGAGAAAGGTATTATTTCTATAAATCATAAATAAGTATGATCAAGTGAAATGAAATACATGGAGTTTCTCTCGACACTGAGGAGGAATAAAGTGAATATATTCTCACTCAGAGATATTGAGAATCTATTCCCGAATGCCGGGGTTGGGACAATAAAGAATAATCTGACCAATTGGCTGAAAAAGGGATATATAGAGCGACTTAAACGAGACCTGTATGCCTGTGTAGAGCCCGTTTTGGAATCCGAGATACCCGACTTTTATATTGCTAATAAACTCTATACTCCTTCTTATATATCACTGGAAACAGCGCTATCTCTCTATAATATAATTCCTGAAATTGCGGCACAGGTCACCTCTGTTACAACCAAGCCCAGTAGGGAATTCAAGAACCGACACGGCGTCTTCATATATCGGAGTTGCAAGAAAAGGGCATTTACCGGTTACCGGATTGTATCTTTCGAAGGATACAAGGTTTTGATTGCAGACATGGAAAAGGCGTTGGTTGACTTTTTGTACTTTAAATTACGCCATGGGCTATCAATAGATTTTGAAGAAGAGCGTTTTGATGCAGATATTCTTAAGGGGATTGAGTGGAAGAAAGCGAGTAGGTATGCGGAATTATTCAATAAGACAACTATCAATAAATTAAAGGATTGCAAGAACTGGTCAGAATGCTGAAGATGGAGTATCTCCTGGAGGAAGCAAAAGAACTTGGTCTACCCCAGACTAAAAAAAGGGCTATCCTTAGGCAATATCTCCAGACCATAATCTTGAATAGCATCTATAAGAGCAATTTTGCACGGTCAATGTTCTTTGTTGGAGGCACTGCATTGAGATTCTTCTATAACCTGCCAAGATTTTCTGAGGATTTGGATTTCGATACCCCCTCTCTGGAGAACAATGGCTTTAAGAAAATTCTGGAGCGGGTGGAGATGAATTTGTCTCTGGAAGGATTTTCAGCAAGAATTTCCTATAAAAAGAGAGACAACCTGTTTATAGCCTCAATAAATTTTCCGGCTGTGATGAGCGACTATGGAATTATTAATGGGCGTGGTGGGGATATTATGATAAAGATAGAGGTAAACAAGCCAGAATGGCATTTATCCACGGAATCTCATGTCCTGAGCCTATATGGCTATAATTTCTCTGCTATTCTGATGTCAAAAGGGGCGTTGCTCTCAGAGAAAATATCTGCACTCCTGAGCAGAAAAAGGGGACGTTATATCTATGATGTCTTATTCATGCTCAGAAAGAAGTTCCCCTTTGATAGAGAGGTGCTTTATGCCAATAATATCAAAGAAGAGCCAAAGAATCTGATCCTGAATTATCTGTCAGGAATATCTGAAAAAGAACTTAAAAGACTGGCTGAGCAGGTAAAACCTTTTCTATTCCGAGAAGATGATATTGAGTTGGTCCTAAAGGCACCCCAGTACGGGGAAAAATTTTTGTCCAAATATTAGTAAGAAATGGAAAAAGCAGAGCATGCTCCTGTTTATCTTGAAACTTACAAAACAGGGGTACTCGATGAAAGGATAAAGAAGCTCGAGGATATACTAAACGAGTGTAAACTATGCCCAAGAGAATGTGGCGTTAACAGAAACAAAGGTGAAAAGGGCTATTGCAAATCAGATAAACATCTAATGGTGTCCAGCGTGCAGCCGCATTTTGGAGAAGAAGACGTGTTAGTTGGGACTTACGGCTCTGGAACGATATTTCTTACTAACTGTAACCTGCGCTGTATATACTGTCAAAACTATGACATAAGTCATCTGGGATATGGACAAAGGATGACGGAGGAGGAACTTGCGTTTAACATGCTCAGTCTGCAAACAAGAGGTTGTCATAATATCAATTTTGTTACACCGACGCATTTCACACCGCAAATTGTGAAAGCGCTGAAAATAGCAGTAGAAAAAGGTCTTTGCATCCCCATTGTTTACAATTGTGGTGGGTACGAAGCAAAAAGCACCATAGAGTTGTTAGAAGGCATTGTGGACATCTACATGCCCGACATAAAATATAGTGATGCAGAAAATGCAAAGAGATACTCCAATGCGCCTGATTACTTTGATGTGTGTAAAGAAGCGGTAAAGGAAATGCATCGTCAAGTTGGTGATTTAAAAGTGGATGAAAGAGGAATAGCGGTGAGTGGATTGCTGATAAGACATTTGGTGCTTCCGAATGGGTTAGCGGGCTCTGCGGAAGTCTTGAAGTTCGTCGCTACTGAAATATCAAAAGAGTCGTATCTAAATATAATGCTGCAATATAGACCTATGTATAAAGCGTATGAGTATAAGGAACTTAACAGGGGGATAAAAATGAGCGAATACAGGGAAGCAATAGATATTGCGAAGGAATGGGGGTTGCATAGAGGGTTTGAGTATTGAAATGTCAGCGAGAGAAAAGAACGAAATAAGGTTTTTGGGAACAGCGGGTGCGAGATTCGTAATGATAACGCAGTTCCGTTCATCTGCTGGCACTGTTCTCAGCCTGAAAGACACGAATGTCCTTATAGATCCAGGTCCTGGCACGCTGGTAAGATTCGCATCCAGCAAGCCGAGGCTTAATCCTGCTAAACTGCATGCTATTATCTTAACTCATAAGCATTTAGACCATTCTAATGACGTAAACGTGATGATAGAAGCGATGACCGAGGGAGGCTTCAAGCACAGAGGAGTGCTTCTGTGTCCAAACGATGCCTTGTCGGATGAAGGCGATGCTGTTGTTTTGAATTATTATAGAGGGCTTCTGGAAAGGGTAGAAGTGATGAAAGAAGGTGGAATTTATTCTGTTGGTAAACTGGAAATAAACACGCCTAAAAGACACGTGCATAGCGTAGAAACGTACGGACTGAACGTAAAAATACGAGGGGAGAATAAGACAAAAGTCTCTTTTCTCGTGGACACGCTTTATTTCGACGGGTTAGAAGATTATTACGATGGAGAAGTGCTCGTGATGAACGTAGCGATGTATAAGAGGAGAGAAGGAGTGGACCATCTTTGCGTGGACGATGCGAAAAGGATTATAGAAGCGAGGAGACCAAAACCAAAGGTTACGATACTCACGCATTTCGGCATGACCATGCTTAGAAACAAGCCCTGGGAAATAGCAAAGCAGCTAAGTGAGGAAACAGGTGAGAAGGTAATAGCGGCAAGAGATGGTATGAAATTCGAGCTGAGTGGATTCGTGTAAGTTTATTTTTACTTTTGCACTTCGCATTTTTCATTTTTCATTTGTACTCTCTCCTTCTAAACCCTTCTTCATCCACATATCTCTCTATCAACGGTCTTATCTCCTCGCTATACCCTCCTTTTTCGATATATCTTGGATATATCGGCAATCTTTCCCTTAATTCATAAGGAGCAACCATTTTCCTCAGTTCTTCCTCTTTTGGCCACGGTGATTCAGGATTTATGTAATCCAGTGTTTTCTCCGATATCCCGCCCAGGTCTGATGCGCCCAGTTCTATTAGTGCCTTAGGAGAAGTCAAATTTGGCGGGACCTGTATCGCTACCTCCTCTGGCAATATCTCTCTCGCTGCACGGACAACTTCCTTCAGTTCCTCAAAGCTCGGTGGTTTCTTGTTCCACATTGGCGTGAAAGGTTTAGGGATAAAAGGCTGGATAATAACTTCTTGTATGTGCCCGTATTTATTGTGCAGCGATTTTATAGCCTCCAAAGAGCGGATGCGATCCTGTGGCTTTTCTCCTATGCCTATCAATAAGCCGGTAGTGAAAGGTATTTCGAGTTCTCCAGCTTCCGCTATCATTTTCAATCTCTCCTCTGTGATTTTTCCGGGTGATTTCTTATGTGCTTCGAGCTCTGCGATGGTTTCAAGCATCAAGCCCATTGATGCATTCACTTCTCGTAACTCCTTTAGCTCTTCCTTATTCAGCACACCCAAATTACAGTGAGGAAGCAGTCCATGCTTTATCGCAAGCTTGCACAGCTCTTTCGTGTATTCAAGCAGGGAGAGATAACCTGAGTCAAGAATCTTTTTTTTGAAGAAAGAAGAAAGTTTTGCGAGTTCAGGCTTCTCGCCAGCGGTAAAAAGAGCTTCTGTTGCAGCTCCTTTGGTTTTTACGAGCACTAAAAATTCTTTCATGCTTATTAAGTAAGCATCTTCGAGGCTGCGAGCTCTAAATCCACAATAGTCGCATGCGTTCCTGCATACGTTCGTCACCGGGATGAAGATGTTTTTAGAGAAGGTGATATATTTGTTTTTCATTTCTTTTTTCATGTTTGTTCAGCTCCTTTTATAACCACAAGATTACACGGATTTCCACGAGAAAGTTAATTTTCTTGTGCCAATCTTGTGAAATCTCGTGGTTTTTCTATTTCGGCTACACAAGTACTTAAATTTTTTAAAAAGTAGAACGATAACCAGAAAAGATAATAGAATAAGAGACATTAAACTTTTATCAAAAAGAAAAAGAATGTGATTCAGATGAAAGTCACGATAATAGGAGGAGCGGGTGGGATGGGGAGATGGTTCGCCGGTTTTTTCAAGGAAAACGGTGTTGAAGTATGGATAGTGGATAAAAGCGATAAAACGGAAGAGATAGCAAAAGAAATGAATGTCCAATTTTTAAATGCCGATATTCTAAAGGTTACGGAGGGCGAGGTAGAAAGAAAAGAAGATGTTGTGGATACCGATGTGTTGCTTGTTTCGGTGCCCATAGACATAACGGGACGTGTGATAGAGCACATGGGACCGAAGATGCACAAAGGCTCGCTACTGATGGACATAACCTCGGTGAAGAAAATGCCGGTTGGGATGATGGAAAAATTTACAAACGAGGGCGTGGAAATTCTTGGCACTCATCCTTTATTCGGTCCCACGACAAAAAGCATGCAAGGTCAAACTATTATATTCATGCCTTTAAGAAAAGGTCATTTTTACGAAAGGATATATGAAATGTTTGAGAGAAACGGTGCGAGAATTGAAATTTTAACCGCAGAGGAGCATGACGAAATAATGTCAGTCATCCAGGGACTGACACATTTTATCCTAATCTCCTTTGGCATCACGTTAAAGAATCTCGATTTCGATGTTGAAAAGTCGAGGAAGTTCATGAGCCCAATGTACGAGATATTGATGGATTTTGTGGGCAGGCTATTGCATCAAGACCCGCATTTATACGCAATGATACAGACGAATTTTGAGATGGGAAAGCTACATGAATCTTTTTTAACGGTTGCAAATAGGTTATACGAGTTGGTATCAGCGGGTAAAGTGGATGAATTTATAGAGGAGATGAGAGAGGCGAAAAAACATTTCGGGAATACCGAAAGAGCAATGATAGATTCTGATAGGGTGATAGAGGAGAAGATAAACCAAAACCTTTTCTTAGAAAGAAAAGGTTTACCAAACAAACTTTCTTTAGAAAAGAAAGTTTGATTAAAGAAACAGAAAGGGGAACATCCCCCACGGTATTCAAAGATAGACAGAGCTGGTTTAAGCAAAATGGAACGAAGTACGAACGTGAATACTAAAGTAAAAATCTGTGGCAACACGAATGTCGAGGATGCGATAATGGCTGCGGAAGCAGGTGCTGACGCTATCGGCGTGATAAACGTCGCTAATACGAGGAGATATATAGATTTAGAAGATGCAAAGCGAATATTCGAGGCTTTACCTATATTTATATCAAAGGTCGTGGTTATCACGCTGGATAATATGCCAATCGAATTCGTGCGGGATAAAATAAAGTTAATAGAAGAGACTGGAGCAGACTGCATACAACTTCACGGTGAGGAGCCAGTAGAGCTTGTTGCTGATTTACGTGAGAGTATGAGTATGGAAAGCAGAATAAGAATGATAAAAAAGATTGGCGTGGGTGGAGATAAAAAGGAGTGTTTGGAAAACGCTTTAGCGTATGAAAACGTTGTGGATGCAATATTGTTGGATACAGAAGCAAAGGCAGGAGGAACAGGGGAAATAGGCGGAACAGGGAAAGAGCACGATTGGAACATAAGCAAGGAAATTGTAGAGCATGTGAAAAAGCCCGTGATACTTGCCGGAGGATTAAATCCTGAGAACGTCGCAAAAGCAATAGAACTGGTAAATCCTTATGCAGTGGACGTGTCCAGTGGTGTGGAAAGCGAAGTAAGAAAAAAGGATGCGATGAAGGTGAAGAAATTCATAGAAGTAGCGAGATCAACAAATAGGCAATAGGCAATAGGCAATAGCCATTAGGTGATAATCTCTATTTCCTTAAAACACCATTTCATTTATATTTGACAAAATGCAATAGAGCAAAAGAGAGAGAAAATGCTGTCCAAACCGGATGAACATGGGAAATATGGAATATACGGTGGAAAGTTTGCGCCTGAAGTATTGATGTCGGCATTAGAAGAACTTGAAGAAGCGTTTAATATTTTTTCCAACGACAAAAGTTTTAAACAGGATTTAGACAATCTTTTGAGAACTTATGCAGGTCGTCCAACCCCTCTTTACTTTGCACAGAATCTATCCGAGGCGTATGGTGCAAAAATTTACCTGAAGCGAGAGGATTTGGTGCACGGCGGTGCGCATAAGCTAAACAATACTCTGGGGCAGTGTTTGCTGGCGAAGCACATGGGGAAGGAACGAATAATTGCAGAAACTGGTGCAGGTCAGCACGGAGTAGCAACTGCGATGGCTGCTGCGGTCTTGGAGCTTGAATGCGAGGTGTACATGGGCACTGAAGATATAGAGAGACAGAAATTAAATGTATTCAGGATGGAACTTTTAGGTGCAAAAGTAAGCCCGGTTGATTCCGGCTCTAAAACGCTGAAGGACGCAATAAATGAATCCATGCGAGACTGGGTGACTAATGTCGAGAACACTTATTACCTGATTGGCAGCGTAGTGGGACCCCATCCTTATCCATTAATGGTGAGGGAGTTTCAGCGAGTTATAGGCAAGGAGACAAAAGAGCAGATATTAGAGGTAGAGGCGGAAGGCAGGTTGCCAGATACAATAGTAGCGTGTGTCGGCGGAGGCAGTAATGCAATGGGCATATTTTATGATTTCCTGGAAGAAGAGCAGGTGGAGCTTATTGGTGTGGAAGCTGCGGGAAAGGGTTTAGAGAGTGGAGAGCATGGAGCTTCGATATGCGCAGGCACAGAAGGCGTTTTGCACGGGATGTATTCGAAATTATTGCAAGATGAGCATGGTCAAATAAAACAATCATATAGTTTTGCCCCCGGGCTTGACTATCCCGGTGTAGGCCCTGAACTGGCGTATTTAGCAGAGTCAGGAAGGGTAAAAATGGTTTCAACAACGGATGAGGAAACTTTAATAGCTTTCGAGATTCTATCCAAGCTCGAGGGAATAATCCCCGCTCTGGAATCTGCCCATGCAATCCATTATGCAATAGAAGAAGCAAGGATAAAGGCAAAAGAGCGAAGCAATCATTTGATTGTGGTGAACCTTTCTGGGAGAGGGGATAAGGACATATTCCTTGTGGAAAAGGTGCTGGGGGATAAGGGATAAAAATCTTCATTCCGCCAGTTCAAGGGGGACATTTCGAAAAGTTTATATATATCCTACACCAGTATAATCTTGGAAATTTTTAAAAAATGATATTTGAGACACTTGCGTTTATCGTTGGACTGGTTTACGGATACGTGAAACCCGGGAAGGAAAAGCGCTGGGAACTTTTCAAAAAGGGTATTATGTACGGTGTTATTTTGGGGATAATCTTTGGGCTTATCGGTTTTTTTGTGGGTGGACTGTTCCTCTTTGCGGTGAGTGCAATCGGAATATTTATAAATGTGGTATTCCTCGTGGTTATATTCATAGCTGGCACGTTTATCGGAGACTTATTGGAAGTCGCAATTAAAAAATAATGGTGGTGCGAGTATCTTCTACGATGACGAGATTACGACACAAAATCAGTTGCCTTTGGCAGTTCCAACTTCATCCCCTTCCTTTTCCTCACTTCCATCACCTTTTCGCCAAACAGATTTTGAGGTATGGGTTTGAAGCCAGCGAACTCGGTGCTCCAAAGCGCTCTTCCTTCAGTTGCAGACCTTATGTCGCCAGCAAAGCCAATCATCTCTGCCACCGGCGCTTCTGACTGCAATGAAACCATATCGCCTTCGGTTTTTATATCCAATATTTGCCCTCTTCTGCCCTGTATCTCGCGAGTCACATTCCCAAGCAAATTCTGCGGTATATTTATGAACACTTCCTGTACAGGCTCAAGGAAGGTAGCGCGCGCAAGCAGCATAGCCGCAAGTATAGCGCTTCGCACCGCAGGAATAACCTGTGCAGGTCCTCGGTGTATCGAATCCTCGTGCAACTTCACATCCATCAGCTTTACTTTTACACCCCGGCACTTCTCCTTTGCTAAAGGTCCCTTCAGCATCACGTCCTCGAAACCTTCCTGGATCAACTCCATCGTCTCTCGCAGATACTGAATACCTTTTGTCATATCTACCAACACGTTTCCCTCGATGATATTAACGACTTTCTTTGCTTCCACTTTGCCCATTCCCGCTTCCATCAGCTTATCTCGCATCAAAACCTTGTCTTTGCCCACGGTTATCCCTTCTGTTATTATCTTTTCCACTACTTCTGCACCCAAGGGTTCGACTTCAAAATAAAACTTGTTGTGCCTGTTAGGCGATTTCCCTTCAACGGGACCCGCTTCTCCTTCCACGGTCTCACGATAAACGACAATCGGAGGCGAAGCGATTATGGGAACGCCCTCGTCATGCTCTATCCGGTGCGTGATTATTTCAAGATGCAATTCGCCCATTCCCGAGACTAAATGTTCACCTGTTTCCTCGTTTATCTCCACTTTTATCATCGGATCTTCTTTAGCAAACTTCCTGACTACTTCTATCAGTCGAGGCAAATCCTTCGTACTCTTCGCTTCCAGCGCGACCGTGACAACAGGCTCACTGTAATGCTTTATACTTTCAAATGGAACCATTTCAGCAGTAGAAAGCGTAGAACCTACCACAGCATCTTTCAGACCTACGAGAGCAACTATGTTACCAGCGGGCACCTTATCCACTTCTACACGCTCCTGCCCCTCGAATATCCCCACCTGCTGAATTCTGTTCTTTTTATACAAGCCTGATATGAACACTTCCGTGCCTTTTTCCACGGTTCCACTAAAAAGTCTCCCGGTGGCAACTTCTCCTGCATGTGGATCCACAGAGATGCTGGTTACCATAAAAGCAACATCATCTGTTCTATCACATTTTGCCATGCTCTTACCTATCTCGCTCTCCGCTTCGCCTTGCCATATCACCGGAACTCGGTACTTTTGTGCTTCTACCGGATTGGGCAGATGCTCTGTTATCATATCAAGAACTGCTTCATAAGCAGGACACTTCAACGCCAGTTCCTTCATGTTATTCTGCTTGCAGTAATCAAATACCTCTTTAAAGCCAATCCCTGTCTTCTTCATGGTCGGAACGCTAATAGCCCAGTTATACAGTGCGGAGCCAAAAGCGACATTGCCTTTTGCTGCGTCCAGCTTCCATTCCTCGTATCTATCCTTTTTCATTCCCTGCATCAGCTTGTTTACCTTGTCTATTATCTTGCCGAGTCGGATTTGCATCTCCTGCACATCTACTTTCAGCTCGTTTATCATCCTATCAACTTTGTTGATGACGAGAACGGGTTTTACGTTCTCTTTCATTGCCTGCCTCAGTACAGTCTCGGTCTGCGGCATAGCACCCTCTACGGCATCAACGACAACCACGGCACCGTCAACAGCTCTCAACGCCCTTGTCACATCGCCACCAAAGTCAACGTGACCCGGTGTATCAATAAGATTTATGAGATGCTCTTCACCTTTGTAATCATAAACCATAGACGCATTTGCGGCAAATATCGTTATCCCCCTTTCCTGTTCCAGATAATAAAAATCCGTGAACAATTGCTCGCCAGCCAATTCTTTCGATATTATCCCTGCACCTGCGAGGAGGTTATCAGTCAAAGTGGTCTTTCCGTGGTCTATATGGGCGATGATGCCTATGTTCCTTATTCGCTCCGTCTTGTCCATCAATGCCGTCACCTTTTCCGCTGCCTTCTTACCTCTTGTTGCCATTCTCGTATCACCCTTTCTTCTCCTTCTTGTTAGATTTGATATTTAAAGTTTATCTCGTAAAGATATAAGTAGTTATAATGTATAAAGGATTATGAAGCATAAATGCCCGGGTGGTGTAGAGGCCTATCATTGAGCCCTGTCGAGGCTCGGACTCGGGTTCAAATCCCGACCTGGGCGTTGAACTCACTTGTCAGGCTCTCTTTCTTTTTCCTTTCCCAGTCGTACCGCTTCTAAATAAACCTCATCACTCATCCTGAAGCCTGACCTTACCAAATCCTCTAAGATTTTCAGATATTCATCATAATCGAAAATATCATCTTTTAACGCTCTTAATAGAACATAAATTGTCCCTCTGGGCTTTAACCCAAAAATAGTGGCAGCAAGCCTTGCATGGGTCTGATCAACCAGGATCTCATCCGAATCAAGTTCAACAGCTAATAATATTGCCTCTGCCTCGCCCTTGTCAATTCCTAATGCTTCCATATCCTCTCCTATCTGAACCTTTTTTATTTTTATCCCGCCCTCTTTTAGCGCCTCTTCAACCACAAAAGCATCAATGCTATTTTGCTCTTTTCCTCTGTCTATAACCTCTCTTTTAACCTCCTCAGGAATGATGATTTCTTAAAAAAAGTCTTTTAGAAGGTGTAACCTCCCAAGTTTTGCCAGATAAATCAACGGAGTCGCATTGGATACGATCATTTAATGCCTCTAAAATCCTCTCTCAGGTCTTCTATCGTATATTGAAAAGGAATTCCTTTCTTTGCCGCTATATCTAACATCTGCCTTAGTGAGACACCTGCCATCCTCGCAGCTCTCCAAATCGTGACCCTTCCCTCGCTATATTGTTCCAATGCATATTTAATCTTCCAATCCTTTATACCTTCCATCAAGAGCCTTCTCACCACTGTTGATCTATCCAGTTGCTCTCTCTCCGAGATACTTCTTATTTCTTCTTCAATTTTTTCCGACACCCGAGTTGTTATAGTTACCCCCATTTTGTTATCGTATTAACTTGGGAGGATTTTGAAAAAACCTCGAAAACATCGGAATATACCCCAAAAGTATATAAAGGATGGAACGGAAAGGGGAGTAAATCAAAATCCTCTTGGTATATTTTAAATACACATATAATTTATCAATTCAATTAAACAATGCTTGACATAATCAGTTTCTTAACGCAAATACCCGTAAGAAAAGAAACAAAAATAGAAGCAGTAGCAGTTAGAAGTTACCTCTTCCCTTTCGTCGCGGTATTAATTGGCTTGCTTGTCGCCGTGGTAGCTTTTGTCTCTTTTGGATTCTTAGTTTCGGCACCCGAAATTGCAGCTTTGCTCGTTCTGCTTGCTATTTACCTTGTCACGGGTTTGATGCATCTGGATGGTTTAGCGGATTTCTTCGATGGAATAATGACAAGTGGGGGTAGAAGAGAAAAAAGGATAGCGATGAAGGATGAGAAAATCGGAATAGCCGGATTGTTCGCTGTTATCTTTGTTATCCTGTTGAGTTTTTTCGCCGTTGAAACCGTCTGCGCGGGCTTCACAAAGGCTACTACTCACAGCTTTGATTTACCCACATTTTACTATTTTGCTTCCGTATTCATAATCGCAGAGGTTTCTGCAAAGATAAGCATGAATACTTGTATTTTACTTGGCAACGGCAAAGAAAAAGGATCAGATGCTAAAGAGGGAATAGGGGCTTTGTTTATAAATTCGTGCTCAAAATCCAAATACGTGGTTGCTCTTCTTTCTTCCGTGCTCATTGCTTTACTTTTTACCGCTTCTTCTTTTCGATTTGCCATCATGTTCACAGGCATCGCAGTCGCCATTGTCGTTTCTTACGTTGCAAAGAACAAATTTGGTGCATTGAGTGGAGACATCATGGGTGCTTCTAACGAGCTTGCAAGATGTGCAACTCTGCTTATATGGGCCATTTTCCAGGCAGCATTTTGAACTTTTATTTTTTTGCGAAGCAAAAAGTATGTTTTCTTTAATAAACTTTTCTTTTGTAAAGAAAAGTTTAATGATAGCAATAATCCTCGCAGGTGGGAAGAGCAGCAGATTAGGAGAAGGAAAAGAGAAGGCACTTATAAAGATAGGTGGAAGTGAAAACCAGAAACGGCTAATAGATTTGGTTGTAGAAAGCGTGCGAGAATCAAAAGCGGAAGATTTCCTCGTGGCTATCACAAAAAACACACCGAAAACAGAGGAATATTGCAAACTCGTAAATTATAAAACAGTAGAAACACCGGGTGAAGGTTATCATGAGGATTTACGTTATTTGCTCCCGCGTTATCCAGAATTTGTATCTGCTGCATGCGATATTCCTTTTTTACGGAGTGAGCATATTAATGCGATAATAGACGCCTATTTGTCGCATAAATCACGTTTAAGCATCACAGGTGCTGTTCCATTGGATATACTGCCAAAAAATGTAACTCCGGGCTATGTGCTCGAGCATGAAGGTAAGAAGCTTGTTTCTTGCGGCATTAACGTGGTTACGAGTTCCGAAAATTCGATAGCCTTTGTCTTTAACGAGCCTTTGCTCGCCATAAATGTAAACACAAGTGATGATTTGAGCGTGGTGAAAAGAATGATTTAGTTCTTTTTATAACCCCCCGGATTACACAGATTTCCACGAGAAGGGTTTATTTAATTAAGAAAGAAAGCTTTACCAAAAGAATTGTTTTCTTTGCACAGGTTCTTTTTCTAAAAGAAAGAATTTTCTAAAAAGAAAAAGTGTTTTTGCATTTTTCAATTTGCACTTTGCTTTTTGCATTTAATTACTCAAAATCCATTGGATATTGAGTAATTGTCTATTCTCTTCTTTTGACCATCACGCATACATCATGCACTACTTTTATGTCGTTTCGAGTGCAAAAATTTATCGCATGCTCGGATTCTGAACCCGGTTGCATCCATACTCGTCCTATCTCCAATTCCTTGCATTCCTCAACTATCTTTTCCGTTACTTTTGGCGGGACTACGATATCTACAACATCAGGTTTTTCAGGCAGTTCGCTTAGTGAATGATAGCATCGGTCGCCTAAGACTTCGTCAATATTCGGGTTCACGGCGTAAACTACATAACC
>JAGLZV010000027.1 GCA_023131215.1 Candidatus Methanophagales archaeon
TCTGTTCTTGTGTATAATTTACCTCTAAGGGCAATCAAAAACCTGATGGCATCCTCAACGGCTTCGTCCCTGGTATGATATATCTTTCCATCAATCAGTTCGTTCAGCTCGCTTACTAATTTTGGATTTACGTTTACTGATATCCCCATCTTATCATCTCTCCTTTGATAAATAATGTAACCATACCTTATAATAAACTTATCCTTTTCTCTACTACTTTCCCTTTAATAACCCAATACAAAGGTCTCCCTTTTCCAACTTCTGGAAACTTTTCAGTTGATATATCAATTGGATGAAAATAGAATACTGTATGCCCCCGCGTAGTAGCATGCACAGCGTTTTTCTCTTCTTTTTGTTTCTTTAGTAAAGGTTTCTGCGAAGCTCGCGCAGCGTTTTTGGTCAAACTTTCCTAAAGTTTGTATAGACAGCTTCCGCTGACCCGTGCCGTTCCTCTTATCACTGCTCAATTCAGATTCGGCACTATCGGCTAACTATAAAGATGCTCTTATTCTATTCTCAGGCACTTTGCTGTATTTTTGGACCACACTAATGAATACTTCTTCCTGCTCAGACCTCGTCATGAAATAGATGTCATCAAAATCCATTCTTTCCAATTCTTTCGCGCTAAGCCGTATCTGAACTTTTGTGATTCCCAGCCTTGCAAGTATATTGGTGTAATATCCCATTGGTTTCGCCCTATCAGGTGATACATTTTTCACAACGCCGCAGAGGATGCAATATGAATGTGGCTTTAGCCCTCTACTTCTCCCCTCAAATTCGTACGGTAACCATACTTTTTCCGCGGTACCACAGCTTTCATGTTTGCAATGTGCTGCCATATTTGCTCTTATCTCTTATTTTTGTACTAAATTCCTTCTTCTGTGTAAATCTGTGTCTGCCCTTCTTTCATCACCACCTCACCGTCCCCAGCCAGAAGATATAACTTGGGTCCTTCAGCCAATCCTTTAGCCTCGGCGCCCATGCAAATACTCCCTTCTCTTCATATCTCGCAACCATCTCAACCGCTTTCTCAAAACCCCTTTTAAATATTCTCATACCTTTCGTCTCTTTTAGCTTTTCAATAAACCCTAAAAGCTTCTCCACAAGCATTCCATTGGCTATGCTGCCCCCGCGTTTCGCATACCCTATCGCCGCCCTGTATAACGCTTTATCTAAGAATCTCAGCTTTCTCCAGTTGCCGGTTCTCAATCCTTTCTTGAAGTTCGTGAAAAGCTCATTGTATGTTAGATCTTTTGTTATCATATCGGATTGTTCATTCATTTTTACCACTGCTTTCTCTTGTATCTCCTCGAATGTTATGTCACCCTTCAGACCTTCTGCTAATGCGTCCCTGGCAAATAGAAAAGCACCTTAGTGTTTTCCCTCGAATCTATTCAGAAAATTCTTAGCCCAGTCCGGAAGGTAACTGCTCGCCCACGGAGAGTTGTATATAATCTCCGTTATGCCTGGGACGTTCTCTTTATCGACCAATATTGCGCGGATACCCATGCGTATTACGTTGCTAACTGTTGACTCGTGGCTCAGCAGCACATTCAGAGCACCTATGGTCTGCCCGATATTTGGGTAGAAAGTCCATAAATCATCGTCGCCTGTATAGATATCTACGATGTCTATTCCCTTTGGCGAGCTTGTGTCATTCCTTACAATATAGAACGTCTTCACCACCTTTTTACCACTCCACCAATGGCCTTTTATAACTGTGATGTTAACCGCTTCAATCCCTTCAGAGTTATTGTATTCGAGCATCCTGTAGTAGAGGAAGGAGTTGATGATTGGATCATCATCTATCGCTTCTAATTTTTCATCTATGATTTTGATTGATTGCTTGTCTCCTTTACCTGCGGCTGCAGGTGCTATGAGTGTTCCTATCACAAAGAGCAAAACAATCAAGCACGCCAAGCATTTTTTACTCTTCTTCACTTTATTCATTCCCTTTCCCCTCTTCTTCATCCCCCTCATTTTATAATACCTCCAGCACTTTTACCGCCACGATACACAAAAAGGCGAACAGAAGCGGATTAATCGCAACGGATGTAATCCTTCCGAGCAGCATCGCCTTTTCATTTTCGCTCGCGCTCAACAGCTCCTTCGCTATAAGCAGCGCAATTAAAACAACCACGCCGATAGCGCCAAATACCGCCGCTTGACTCGCCGCCACAACCGTAGTTGTAGTGGTGGTGGTGGTGGTAGTTATCGTAGTAAGCATTATATCACTCCTCCTTTAGGTGGGGGAGGGGTATATATAAGCTTTTCGGTGTATGACATTTTCACCCTCACCCCTGACCTCGGCGCTAATTCGCTTCCCCAAATCCCTATCTTTCTTGACATTGTATCATAAAACAAATATAACCCCTTATATAATGAACGGAATACAATATTGCTCGATTTAAGCAATTTAAATTGATGAGAAATACGAAAAGCTTCTATTTATTTTAATATCATCCCCTGCTTATAAAAGCATTTATTATATGCAACGAAGAAAACTATCCGTCATCTGTGCAGCTTATTTGCTTCTGGTAACATGCGCAGAGCTGGTGACGATTTACGATGCAAAATACGGAACGAAATATGGCATTATATTACACGCAGTCATCCTGTTCGCACTGCTTTTACATTCTGGAATGGAATCAGATAAGGACAAAAATTTGTCTACATTCCTTATGGCTCTTGTTCTCGCACCGCTTATCCGAATACTGAGCCTATCACTGCCGTTTGTTGGCTTCAGCTGGATCTCCTGGTTCATGTTCACATCCATACCAATATTCATTGCAATCTTTACCGGCATGTGGCTGCAAGAGCTTCGTCCAAAAGATATCGGGCTTTTTTTGCCAAAGCTGACTCTAAGGCACATGTCAATCGAAGCAGGAATGATTCTTCCTGCTCAGACCTCGTCATGAAATAGATGTCATCAAAATCCATTCTTTCCAATTCTTTCGCGATAAGCCGTATCTGAACTTTTGTGATTACCAGCCTTGCAAGTGTATTCGTGTAATATCCCATTGGTTTCGCCCTATCTGATGATATTTTTTTTGACAACGCCGCAGAGGATGCAATATGAATGTGGCTTTAGCCCTCTACTTCTCCCCTCAAATTCGTACGGTAACCATACTTTTTCCGCGGTACCACAGCTTTCATGTTTGCAATGTGCTGCCATATTTGCTCTTATCTTAGATTCCTTTTTCTGTATTATATTAATCTGTGTCTGTTCTCTGTAACATTTTCTTCACCTCACCGTCCCCAGCCAGAAGATATAACTTTGGTCCTTCAGCCACTCCTTTAGCCTCGGCGCCCATGCAAACACTCCCTTCTCTTCGTTTGAGCTTCTTCCAATTCCCTTTTCTCCTTCCCTTCTTGAGTTTATCCAGCAACTCCCCATAAGTTACGGGTATGGTGTTCGAATTATGCCTGTACATATACACCTCGCCATACCCGCTTAACTCATCCCTTCAAAGTAATCTTGACAGTAGTAACTCCATGACCCCTATTTTAGCTCCCAGATTTAAGGGAAAAACACGAGAACACTTTCTTTCTAAAGAAAGAACCTGTGCTAAGAAAGTATATGGAAATACTTTTAGTCAAGGTTTTTACCGAAGGTAAAAAAATTGATTTCAATCAACCCCAACCTTCTCCTTTACCTTGCCGAGTGTTGCCGAGTGTTGCTTTGATCCCAACAATCTCTTCTTTAACCCATTCAACATCTTCCACAATCTTCTCTTTCATAACCTCTCTCGTCTTTTCTCCCTCATCCCTCACAACTTCTCTTGTGGCTCCCGATTCCTCTTTTATCGTCTTTATCGTCTCGTCTTGCTTCTCAAGCATCAAATCTTGCTTCTCAACCATTTTAGACGTATCACCTTTTACCGACTCAAGAATTTCTATGGTTTTATCCTGCTTCCCAAGCATGCCCACTCCTGCCTGTGCTATCTTCGTAAGCTGGAAGACCATGAAGGATTGCCTAAAAGAATCAATGTTCCTAACCTCTTCTCCATAATCCTTAACCTCCACAGATTCCACAGAAGCTCCTGAGGGATAATTCAATTCCGCAAACTCCACAAACCTGCTAATCTTCTCTTCCGCTCCTTCAACCAGAACAATTAAGTGCTGTTCCCCATTTATCAAAACATTTCTTGCATCGAATTTTTCGATAAACAACCTTTCTGCTTCGCTCAATAATAATAATCTGTGCCCAACATCGTGAACCTTTCCCTTTATCACTATTTCCTTTATCTTTGTTTTGATAACATCTTTCCTCATTTTATCACCTCATCTCCGATATAATCATAAAATCTGTGTTTAAATTCCTCAAAATCCTTTACCGTCTCAAGAGCCGCTTCATATAAA